>NZ_JBGCTX010000018.1:0-36309 GCF_041102755.1 Francisella sp. 19X1-34 | reverse complement strand
GCATATCTAGGAATGATTAAATTAGCTTGTACTTTTATTTGGCTTCGATGAAAATTTATTTTTGTGCACAGAGCCTATATTTAATTCTCTATTTTAAGGAAAAAGTTAAAAAAGATTTTTAATATCATCAACCTCAAAATCATTATATTTATCAAAAATTTCAACTAGCTCTACAGGAATTTTTGCCGGTCGTCCTTTTTGAGCATTTACCATCACCCAAAGGGTATCTGCTTTACATAAAAGAGCTTTATCTGACTTTCTATAGATGTGATATTTTCTAAATGTAGAGATTTTTGTGATACTCTCCACCCATGTGACAACTACAATATCATCACCTAAAAACCCTTGAGCTAAATACTCAATAGTATGCTTTTTAGCAAACCATGTTAGACCATTAGTTTCTGTAATATCAAAGACTCCATTATCCTTCACATGAGCAATTGCAATATCCTGCATCCATTGTAGATATACAATGTTATTTAGATGATTATTCGGATCTATATGCTCAGGTAAAACTTTTGTTTCATAAACAAAATACTTTAATTGATCTTTCATTTTTCACCCAAAAACTCAACTAAATCACTATAGCCACCAATTTGCTTACCATCAATAAAGATCAAAGGTGTAGTTTCTAGGTTATATTTTTGTTTAAAAGCATCTGTTTCTGCCCTAGTTTTTAAAATATGATCTTCAAATTGCCAACCCTTTTCTTCAAAAAGAACTTTTGCTTTTAAACCATAAGGACAAGTTTTTTCAGGTGTTACCATACGATATAAAACTATTTTGTTAAATTTTTGAGTCATTGTTTTACATTCCAAGATAATGTAATGTTGATAGTATAAAGTATAGCATCAGTAATGAAATAAGAAAGGAGATCTAAATGTGTACAAATGTTTTTATAAATAAAAACCAGTATAAAATAGAGGCTAGATCTATGGATTTCCCAATCAACATAGCTTTTCAAAATTGTATAAGCTATGTTGGCATTGATAATACTATGGATGTAATTATTGACGCTGATAAGATACCTGATTCTCAGTTAACCAGCTGGAAAACACGCTATGGTTTTTTTGGTAGATTAGCATTTGGAAGATGTCTTACAGACGGTTTAAACACTCAAGGTTTATCATTCAGCTTTTTATATCTCGATGTTACAGAACACCCTAGTTTTAATAAAGAAGATAAAAGAAAAGTTTTATCTGTCTATTATATCGGCAATTTTCTATTATCTATGGCAAAAGATGTTCCTCAAGCGCTAAAGCTTATATCTGAACATCAAATAGTCGGTGGAGCATTAGAACTTAAGCCTGGGATTTTTGTAAAAAATATTCCTATACATTTTTGCTTAAGAGATTCAAAAGGTAATACAGCTGTTATAGAGTTCATTAGTGGTAAGGTTAATGTATATGAGAATAAGGGTAATATCTTAACCAATGCCCCTACTTATGATTGGCATCTAGAGAATATCAAAGAATATAAATCTTTATTAGAACCTTTTGAAAATAGTAATAATAAATTTTCTGATAAAGCAATAAGCTATAAAGATACTGTATCAAGTTCTCGTCCTGAAGTTGCTCAACTAATAGGTATGCCTGGAGATTTCAGTGGTGTATCTAGATTTATCAGAGCTTACATCCTCTCACAACTAGTTCCTGAGCCTCAATCAAATAGAGAAGCTTGTTTCCATGCTTCATCAATTATTAATAATGTATCTGTACCACCATATGAGGTTTCTATGACTTTATGGACTACTATTAAAGATCTAAAAAATCTAATAGTCTCATATAAAGATATTGCAGCATATCAAGGTAATAGTCCTACTGGAGTTTATGCAGCAGGTATTAACGAAGGATATATCAGTTATGATCTAAATGCTATGAATTTTACTGATGTGCCTCCTGAAGCAAACAAGCATATAATCAAGCCTATTCCAAAAGAAGATGTTATTAAGATTGTTAATATGAGTGATGTAGTTGGTTTAGAAAGACAGTAATATCTATAAATTATTCTAACTAATTATTTCATTCTAATTGGCATGTGATTACAAAATGGCTCTTCTGCTAAATAGCTACCGTGAATATTATAGGCTCTAGCTCTACAACCTCCACAGATTTTGATAAACTCACAAGAGCCACATTTACCCTCATAAGCACTAAAATCACGCATATCGTGCATTACATCACTGTTTTGCCAAATATCTGCAAATGATTTTTCCTTAACATTACCAGCACTAACAGGTAGATAACTACATGGATAGACATTACCATCAACATCTAGCAAACATATACTTTGCCCAGCAATACAGCCCTTACCTCCACCAGTACCGAAGCTAAGAGCTCGTGAGCGAACTTTTGCATTGTCTTCTTTATTACGCTCAAAACGAATACGATAATAATGTGGCGCGCACGTTGGACGTACAAGCATATCTTGCTCATCAGCTTCCATATCATAATGCCAATTTAAAATATCTTGATAATCATCAACATCTATTAACTCTTGCATAAGCTCTTCGCCACGCCCTGTCGGTACTATCATAAAAAGATACCATGCTGTAGCTTCAAGAGATTTTGCAAGTTTATAAACATCTTTGATCTCATGCTGATTGCGTTTGGTAAATGATGAGTTTATCAAAAATGGTATACCATGTTTTTTAAATAATTTTGCAGCATTTACAGTTGCTTCAAACGCACCTTTTTGACTACGAAAATCATCATGTGTTTCAGCTGTAGCTCCATCTATACTTAAAGATACTATACTTATACTTGAGTTTTTAATTTTCTCACAAATCTCATCTGTAACTAATGAGCCATTGGTTGCTAAAGCCATGCGTAGACCTTTACTAGCACCATATTCTGCTAGCTCAAAGATATCTGCTCGTAAAAGAGGCTCTCCTCCTGATAATACTAATACAGGGTTTGTAAACTCGACTATATTATCAATAATTCTAAAGCCTTCCTTATTAGAGAAATCAGGGTGACCAAGCACCTCACACTCTGAAGATGAACGACAATGCACACACTTAAGATTACAACGTCTAGTTGTCTCCCATGCCATCCATTTAAGTTGGTGTTTCACAGTATTTACCTAAATAGATAATCTAAATTTATTAATATTAATTATACCAAATATACTCTTAAACAAGTATTACTAAAATAAAATCTACAAATGCTTAGATCTCTTAGGTATTATATAGATAAAAGTTTTATATATTAATCTTATAAAAAATGAAGTTAAAGAAAATATTTTTAGTAGCTGCACTAGCTGTTTGTTGTATTAGTTTAAATAGCTGTATATTGAAACTACCGTTTCAGATTGTCGGTGATGTGATTGATGATATTACGCCTTAGTATTAATAATTTGTAAATTATGAGCTTTTTGTTCCTCTTTAGAGTAATCGAGCTATTTGGTCTATAAAATCATATAAATAATAAAGAAATGGAATTTGGATAAGAATTAAAAACTTACCCTCAAATCTCTGAATATTTTCTAATGCCTATAAAAGCTTGAAGCATAAAGATTATCTACTATGGTTTTCCTCACTCCTTTTTAACCTCATTCAAAACCTCACAAACCTCCTCAGCTACTCTACTAGGAAATATTCCAATATAGCCACCTAGCTTTTCAGCTAGATTATCTCCTGCTAAACCATGGATATATACTGCTAATCTACTTGCTGATAGAGTATCTAAACCTTGTGATAAAAAAGCTCCAATAATTCCAGATAATACATCCCCTTGCCCCGCTACTGCCATGCCTTGATTACCTGTAGTATTTATATAGATTTCATTATCTTTACAAATTAGGCTTCCAGCTCCTTTTAGTACTACTGTGGTAGTATATTTTTTAGCTAAAGCTCTAACTGCAGCAAATCTATCTTCTTGAATTTCGTTTGTGGTACAACCAAGTAATCTTGCTGCTTCTGCAGGATGTGGAGTTATTATTTTATTTTTTAAATTAATAAATTTTTCTCTAACTTGTTTATTTGTTGAGATTATATTTAGAGCATCTGCATCAAAAACTGCTGGTTGAATCAGATTATCAATTATTAGTTCTAAGATTTGTTGAGATTCATCAGTTTTATCAAAGCCAACTCCTACTACCAAAGCCGAGAAAGTATTTAGATTTTTAGAGATATTCTCCAAAGATTTTGTCATTAGCTCAGGCATAGACATATCAGCACGAAAGTCTTTATCCAAAGATATCATTGAGACCTTGCCACAACCACTATATAGCGAGCTTTTACCAGCTAACTGCAAAGCTCCATTCATACCAACATTACCACCAATTATAGCTAGATTGCCATAAGTGCCTTTGTTAGTATTTTTCTTTTTTCTAAGAATATTATCAAGATTTATATTTTGAATATCATTTTTATAAACTTGATACTTTGATTGACTAATCTTTATATTTTCACTATTAATTAGCTTTTTAACTGTTACTTTACCAGCATAATCTAGACCATCGCCAGTATGTAAACCTTGTTTATCTGCTAAGAATGTAATTGTTTCATTAGCTTCGATTACTTCACCATATATTTTGGCATTAAAAGCTCCTAAACCACTTGGTACATCTATCGCTAAAGTATATTTTGAATTTTCATTTATAGTTTTAACAATCTCTAAGACATCTCCTTGTAAATCCCTATCCAGACCTATGCCAAATATTCCATCGATTACTACATCATAATCATTAATATTTGGTAACTTATCTAAAGAAGCTTTTAGCTTTGAGAACTCTTTATAATAGTATTGATTATCCTTATTTCCCTTAGTAAAAACTCTATAAACATCAACACTGTAGCCATTAATTAAAAGCTTAATCGCAGCTGCAATACCATCACTACCATTATTACCAGCACCAACTATTACTAGAATTTTATTTTGCTTATCAAATTTTGCACAAATAAGCTTAACTATCTCATCAGAGGCATTTTCAATCAGGTTTAACCCTTGAGAAATAGCATACTCTTCAATTTCGCGATTTTGTTTTTCAGTAAGAAAAGTCATATCCATAGACCTAAAAACCATTCTATATATGAATATAATAAGCTAAAGATATAAACTTTAATACGATGATATTTTAGAATTTGCGCTTAGGTGGTTTTTTCATAAAAGATCTATTTGGTGTCCTTGAAACAGTTTATGATATATGGAAACTCTTTAGTAACATAATAACCATAGCTACCATTATACTCCATACCATTACATTCATCTAAATCACCATTACCTGCAACATATTCATAATCATCAACAAACTCACCTGTATACTTACCTCCTGGACTATCTGGTGTATTTGGACGATTACCTTTTTTTAGCTGATAACTAGATTTAACAGCTACAATTTTGCCATCTCTGTTAATATAGCTGCCATAAATAGGAAAGCCATCCGCTGCAAAGCCTATTACAGGGGATTCTACAGTTGAATTATCCAAAAATAGCGCATTTGGCGAAGCATGATAGTGGTATGTTCCATCAGGTTGAGAATGCGCATGATGAGTATCCATTACAAATTCAGACTCTTCATATGCTGGGTTATAGCGCCACTTAGCATTCGGATTAAAGCAACCAATTCTACCATCTCCTACACCATAACAGCCTGCAGCAAGTAAATCTACTTTGACCCCGTTTAACATAATTGCATTATCCATTCTTAACGATAAAGGAATTGGTTTAGCTAACTGTTTAGGATTCTTCGAAATTGCATAAATTTGATATTGAGGCACTACTTTATTTGGAAAAGCACCCTCTTTAGCATCATCATAAGTATGATTTGGAATTCCATTACTAATAATAATACAATCCTTAGTATTAGTCTTTATTGTCATATATGATGAGTTTTTTTGATTTAAGTTAAAATCATCTGCTAAAGCAAAATAGTTACCCATATAGCTACTACAATAAGGTGATCTTTCAGATAAAACCACATCTGTAATATCTACACCATTCTTATCTTTTATGACATAACCATATCTATTTAATTGATGATGGGGAAAACCATTATGATCATGTGCCATGCTCTCAAATGGAATACTAAGCATTGCTACACTAAATAACTTTAGGCTAAAACTCTTACGATCTATCATAAACAATCTCAAAACAGTTTATGTTTATAGACTACAATTTACACCTAAAATTTTATTAAAGCAAAAATAATTTAATATTTTTAGAAAAATAAGATAATTTTCTTTTAGACTAAATATTATGACTTAAATGTCCCAACGTTGAACTGCTTCGACACTATCTGTAGGTCCTGTATTAAAACATATTTTTGCAGATTTTGCATGCTCATGTACCACATTTACTAACTTTTCAAATAGAATAAAGCAACTATCATCCTTACGTACACCAGCACCTATAAGGATAATATCAAAAGTGTTGTTAGAAAGCACCTCAAGGACTTCTTTAACAGCTGCTTCTTCACTAGTTATATAACCCATCTGAGCATCATAACCGATATCATTTAACTTTTGTAAATCTCCTTCAAGAACACTACGAAGCTTTTCTGGATCCATTCCAGGATATTTAGCATAGTCTACAGAATTTGGTTCCCACCCTATACAAAGTACTTTTTTTACACTCATTTTATATCTCCATTTATTTTTAATTCAAATAAATTGTATCTTAATAATAAACTATTAACATTAGTTTTTATTAACAAGGCTTATTAAAAATAATATGCTAGTTTTATAAAAAAGTATGTTATCAATAATCACCTAAAACTTACCTGTTTTTAAAAAACTCTCTACTTTATTAAGTGTTTCAGGGTCATGATGAATCTCACCATGGTTCTTATTTAGAATAACTCTATCACTACTATTGATAGCAAGTGCTGACTCTACTTCTACTAAACCATCATGATCTTTATTAAGACATAAATTAGCTAAAAGATTAAGTTTTGAATGCTTATTACCAGCAATTAAACCAACTGGAAACTTCGCAGAGACTTTGTTACAAACTTCTAAATACTCATTCGTTGCCATTAGCTCTTTATTTGGTTTTAATATTCTAGAATAAAAAGGAATCTTATCACCAAAATCAGCAATCTTTGATCCTTTAAATGGAGTTGCTATAAAAACACATTTATCTACACTTTCAAGTTGCAACTTATCTATAGTTTTACAAACTATTATACCGCCCATACTATGAGCTAAGAACGTAAAAGATTTTGTTTGTGGGATATTTTGTATAACTTGGCACAGCTTGGCAACAGCCACATCAACACCAACAAATGTAGTAGGTAAGTCTATGGATATAATATCATCATAATGTTGCCTAAAGAAACTCTCTAAGCTACGCATATCTTTACTATTTTTTATAAAACCATGGACAAGTATCAAAATTTTGTCTGTTTTCATCTATAAACAAATACTTATTTGTTTTTATAGATTATATCCAAATCCGATTAAATTATCTTTTAAAATAATATTTGGTTCATTAAAAGTTATATAGTTACTATAAATATCCTTTGACACCCAATCTAAAGGATCAAGATCTGCTATAGTAATATTTTCAGCTAGAGCAAAACTTGCTGTAGCTAAGATCCCTGCTGGGGATTCCATCATACAGCCTACCATACATGGTATACCTGCCTCATCAGCTAACTTCTTTATTTTTTTAGCTTCTAAAATACCTCCAGTTTTTGCAAGCTTGATATTTATCATATTACAAGCTCTCTCATCTATAACTCGTTTAGCATCACTAGAGTTAAATACTGACTCATCTGCAACTATTGGAATATTACTAAACTGTGTTATCTCTTGCATAGCAGATATATCATAATATTTGACTGGTTGCTCAATTATCTCAACCTTTAAGCTATATTTATTTAGTTCTTCAATAAACTGTTTTGTTTGAGTGATGCTCCATCCTTGATTAGCGTCAAATCTAAATTTAATACTCTTATCAAACTCATTATCTAAAGCTTTAAGTAGTTCTATATCTCTTTTAAAATCAGCACCAGTTTTAACTTTTATAGCTGAAAAGTTAGCCTCAACACCATTTTGGATATTTTGTATAGTTTCAGCAACTGTGCCACAACTTATAGATACATCAGTTTCGATAGTATTATTTTTTGCACCAAGCAGATTTGCTACAGAGATATTTTTTTGTTTAGCTAATAAATCATGAAATGCCAAATCAATAGCCATTTTTGCTGATGAATTAAACATCACTCTACTAAAAACCTGTTGCAATACCTCTTTATAGTCACTTAAATATGCACCTTTAATAACTGGTGTAAAAATTTCACTTATAATATATTGCATCCCTTGTAGAGTATCTCCAGTAACTGCTGTTGTTGCTGGAGCTACACCATAGCCTTTTAGCCCATTATCTAATGCTAACTCAACTACCAAAGCATCAATATGATCTGTACTTCGTACAGCTGTTATAAATGTCCTTTTAAGAGCTATTTTTACGATAGATGTTTTTATATCAATTATTTTACTCATACAGCAAATCCTGAAAGTATTTTAGCTACGATTAAACCACCTTGAGTCCCTACTAAAAACCCTAATAAAGCCATAACTACAGCTATAGAAACTAAACTTCTACTATAAGCACTTGCTAAAATAGGAGCTCCTGCAATACCACCAATATTAGCTAATGATGCGATAGAACACATTGCGAGATTTAATCTAAATATCTTAGCTATGATTGTCATTATTATAGCATGTATAACTAAAATCATTATACCACATGCTATATATATAGGTGCCTCAGAGAAGCCTTTAAATGAAGAGCCTGAAGCTATTAACGCTACTAAAAAGTATAAGAATATAGTCGCAATAATACTATCACTTCTTATCTTAGCTATCGGAGTCATCGCTCCTATAAATCCTAGGAATGTTACAATTAAAATAGTCCAAGTTTTTGTCGTTATTAATGCTGTTTGAGGTAGATAACTTGCTACAATAGTCGCAATATCTGTAGCTGTAAATGCCACAGCTATTAATAAAAATATTCCTACAAAATTGATATCTCCCTTTAAATTATAAGGATCCTTGATATCAACTTTGCTAATATGCTCCTCTAATGATCCTGCTTTTGTCCACTTATCAAAAAGCTTAGCTCGAGATATAAGAGCAAATAAAAGAGCAAACCAGATAGTATAGCTTATTGAATCTGTCAAAAGTATATATCCCATCTGACTATCTGGAGTATTAAGAGCTTGCTTAACTGCGATCATATTACCAGTACCACCCATCCAACTAGCTGATAACGCAGAGAAACCTTTCCAAGCGTCAGGTGATATATATCTACCAATAGTTAGGTACATAATTATGAAAGCTATCATTATACTGATACTTGCGCCAAAAAAAGCTATTAGAAGTTTTCTTCCAAGCTTAATCACAAGTCTGATATCACAACGGATCAACATTAAAAATAGCATTATAGGCAAAATTAGGCCTTCAAGTTGAGACTTTGTTTGTTTGATTTCTATAGAATGAGTATTCCATAAACCAAGTATTGACAATACAACTATCAAAAAATATATAATTACAATAGCTGGGAAATATTCAAATATTTTTGATTTAGATTTACTAGAAATAAGTACTATAACACTACATATTAACAGTAGTGAAGATATATAAGAAAGAGATGATGAAATCACTTTTAACTCCTGATTTTATTATTAAATTAAAAAACTTTGTAAGTTTTATCATGTACACGCGTGCATACATACCTTTAAGATTCTACTTAAACCAGCCCCTAAAGCCAATACATTATCTAGCTCTCAAATATAATTGAAATAGATTTCTTTTAAAAAAAGAGAGGGATATTCTTAGAGGTTTATCATAGATATTTAAATTAAAAAATTAATCTCTTAGGAAGTTATCAATATCAGGAATTAGATCTTCAGGAATTGTCTTAGGAGCATATCTTACAACAGTTTTACCATCTTTTGATACTAAAAATTTAGTAAAGTTCCACTTTATTCTTTCAGTGCCTAAAATCCCTTTTGCTTGCTCTTTTAAGTAATGAAATAGAGGTTCTGAATCCTTACCATTAACTTTTGTTTTTTTCATAATTGGGAATGTAATACCAAAGTTAGTTTCACAAAAACCTTTTATTTCAGAATCACTTCCTGGCTCCTGACCTCCAAAAGAGTTACAAGGAAATCCTACAATTTCCAAATCTGGATATATTTCATGTAAATGTTGCAAACCTTTATATTGCTTTGTAAAACCACACTTACTCGCTACATTTACTATTAGTAAAACCTTATTTTTTGGTAAATAGAATTCTGATCCATCTCCCGCTGTAAGCTTAAAATCATAAATAGACATATTATTACCTCATATATTTTATTAAAAACTTTGATCTGCAGTTTTTAAATCCTGCGTATTTAATATATTAAAAATCTCATCCACCAATCTAGGAGAGACATCATACTGTATTGCAAATGATGTACGTGTTTTATCCAATGATTTATCCTTAAATGGGTCATAGTTTGGTAGATCTTGCTTTTTCTCAAGCTTCAGCATTTTTTTTCGCCACCCTTTGCGCTCTGCTATCAGCTCAATTATTTGCTGGTCTGCATTTAAAATTTTGGTTTTATAACTCTCAACAGATGGCTTAGCAGCATTATTGCGAGCCATTGCAAAAGACGAACAGCAGCAAGCAAAACTTAAGATAAATATTATACACTTTTTCATATATTGATTAATAAATCTAAAATAGTCTTACTACTATAATGTTTTATAAAAAGATTTAAAAGTCTACAACAAGTAAAAATAAACAAAATAGCCTATATATCAAGGATAAGTTTTTACTAGCTTCTCAAATAATGACTTCCTATACTTTCTTTTCTTTCTAAAGCACTTTGTATAGTAAGCTTAGACATCTTTAGAGTTTTTCTATAATTTTCCATATTAACATCAAAACTATCTAAAGCAATATTTTCATTTAAATCCTCTTCTAATAGACTGATTTGTTGATAAGCTTCTTCTAGCCCTGCTTGTCTTCTAACTAAGCCAACTTTATCCCACATTAATTGCTTTATTTGGAACATTTGTTGAGAATAATCTTTTTTTGAATCAATTAGCTTTAGATTCTCATTATTCTGGCATGATTCTTTTGTAAAGTTATTCAAGATATCTTTACTTGCCTCTAAGGCATATACGATACATTCTAATAACGAGTTACTCGCTAACCTATTTGCCCCATGCAGACCAGTACAAGAAACCTCTCCTGTAGCGTATAAGTTTTGTATATTTGTTTTAGAATTTCTATCTACAACTATTCCTCCACAACTATAGTGAGCCGCTGGTGATATAGGTATCCTATCAATAGTTGGATCTATATCGTTCTCTAATAATTTTTGATATATATAAGGAAACTCATCTTGCCATTGACTAGCACTTAGATGGGTAGCATTTAAATAAATATCTCTCCCAGCTTGCATATTGATATAAATCTGTCTTGCTACAATATCTCTAGGAGCAAGGTCTTTTCTCTCATGAATTGATTTCATGATTCTTATGCCTTTTTCTGTCTCTAATACTGCACCACTACCACGAATAGCCTCAGATATTAAAGTAGGCTCTCCACCTTTACCTAAAAAACAAGTAGGATGGAATTGCGTAAACTCTAAATTTTCTAACTGACAGCCTATATCATGTGCCATAATCATCGCGCTACCATTACCAGCAGTAGCATTAGTTACATACTTGTATAAACCAGATGCTCCTCCTGATGCTAATATCACCTTCTCTGCAAAAAACTTGGTTACTTGAAACTTAGCATTATAAGTATACAGACCTATACATTTATCATCTTTCTTAATTAATCTAAATGCTTTATGTTCGGAGTATAATGAGATATTTTTAAACTGATGAAGACTTTCATATAACTTTGAAATAACAGCTCTTCCTGTGTAGTCTTTGATATGAAGAATTCTTGCTAATGAATGACCACCTTCTAAATGTAGGTTATAGTTTCCATCTTTATTTTTATCAAACTCAACTCCATGCTTTTCGAGCCATTTTATTGAAGAATTTGAATTACTTACGACTTGATTTATACTTTCTAAATTTGCAACACTTCCACTTGCGATATAGGTATCTGTCACATGTGAGTCTATACTATCTTCTTCAGATATTATCGCAGCAATTCCACCTTGAGCATATGAACTAGCACAATAGTTTACTGCTTTATCACATATAATTGCGACATTTAAGTCATGTTCAGCTAGATCTATAGCAGCAACAACTCCCGCTAAGCCGCCACCAACTATAGCTACATCATGTTTTTGAACATCCATTTTAGATCTGAACCTGCATAGATAAATCTACTGCATTAATGTGCTTTGTAATGGCGCCAACAGATATAAAATCAACTCCTGTCTTTGCCATTTCTACGATAGTATCACTATCAATATTGCCAGAGACTTCTAAAGCCACTTTATCTTTTGCAAGCTCAACTGCTGTATAAATATCCTTAACTGAGAAATTATCAAGCATAGTAATATCTGCCCTAGCATTTATTGCTTGATTTAACTCATCTAAGCTTGTGACTTCAACTTCTACAACTTTACTACTGTCTAACTCTTTAGCTTTTGCCACAGCTTGAGATATACCTCCAGCTGAGCGAATATGATTTTCTTTAATCAAATAACCATCAAATAAACCTATACGATGGTTAAACCCGCCGCCACATTTGACTGCATATTTCTGTGCCAAACGAAAACCTGGAATAGTCTTACGCGTATCAAGTAGTTTAGTTTTGTAGTTTGATATCAATTTAACTAGGTCATTTGTAGCAGTTGCTGTTGCTGAAAGCATTTGAATAAAATTCAACATCGTTCTTTCAGCTGTGAGAATACTTCTTGCATTACCTCTTAATTCAAATATTTTTTCACCTGCTAGTGCCTTTTGAGCATCGTTATAAAACCATGTTATTTGTATACTATCATCAACTTGGTTAACTACCTCATTAGCAAACTTTTGGCCACAAAGAACCATATCTTCACGCGTAATACAAAAGGCTGTAGTATTAATATCCTGAGCTAATTGTGCTGTGATATCACCGCCTGCAACATCTTCCTCTAAAGCTCGTTCTACTAAGTTTTTAATAATTTGCTTAGGAACGTCAGTTATTTGATTATTATTTAGCATTACTTTGGACATAAATATTTCCTAGAAATTTATCATTCTATTTAAAGGGATAAGTGCTTTTTTACGTATATCTTCATCTACAAAGATTTGATTATTTTGCAATACTAGACAGTCTCTTAGATTTTTTAACTGATTTAGCTTCATCCATGGGCATTTAGCACAAGACTGGCAAGTCGCTCCTCGACCAGCTGTAGGAGCAGGAATAAACTCTTTATGTGGAGATAACTGCTTCATTTTATAGAAAACACCAGTATCAGTGGCAACTATAAATTTATTATTATCCATCTTATAGCTAGCAGCTATTAACTGTGAAGTAGAACCAACCGCATCTGCTCTTTCTATAACTTCAGCCGGAGACTCTGGATGAACTAAAACAGCAGCTTCTGGATACTCAAGCATTAAATCATCTAAAGCTTGCGCCTTAAACTCTTCATGTACTATACAACTTCCATCATATAATAACATATCTGCTCCAGTCTGTTTTGCAATCCAATCACCTAAAAATTTATCTGGGCCCCAAAGGATTTTTTTACCTTGCTTATGTAGATAAGAACAAATCTCTAAAGCATTTGAAGAAGTAACTGTCCAATCTGCCAAAGCCTTTATTTCAGCAGATGTATTTACATACACGACAACTTCTTTATCTGGATGCTCTTCTATAAACTCTTTAAATTTGCCATTATTACAACTTAAATCTAAAGAACATTCTGCTTCTAAAGTTGGCATTAGGATTTTTTTCTCAGGACTAAGAATTTTAGCAGAATCTCCCATAAATCTTACACCTGCAACAACTAAAGTATCGCACTCACTTTCTAAGCCAAATTTAGCCATAGCAAGAGAATCTCCAATAAACCCTCCAGTTTGCTCTGCAAGCTCTTGAATTTCTGCATCTACATAATAATGAGCCACTAAGCAAGCATTGTTTTGTTTTAATAGCTCTTTTATTTCATCGATATATTTTTGCTTTTCTATATCTTTAATTTTTAAGCTTGGCAATTTTTGTCTAGCTTGCGATATTTTATCTTTTATAAGTTTTTGATTTAACATCCAAATGCTCCTTTTTAACCTTGGATATTTTCTTCGAAATATTTACACAATTTTTTCAATGATTGACTAAAGTCATCATTAATTAGCTGATAATCAAATTCATCAGCATGAGAAATCTCTGCCTCTGCTTGATCCATTCTATAATCAATAGTTTCCTTTGAATCAGTATTTCTTGTTTCTAAACGCTTTCTTAACTCATCCATAGAAGGAGGTAATATAAATATGCTCTTTGCTTTTGCTCCATATATTACTCGAGTCTGCTGAGCTCCTTGCCAATCAATTTCAAGTATTATATTTTTACCTTCAGCAAGTAGCTTATCTATCTCGGCTTTTGATGTACCATAATAGTTTCTAAAAACCTTAGCATACTCAATAAAGCCATTTTCTTTAAGCATTTGCTCAAATTTCTCTACAGAAACAAAATGGTACTCTTTACCATTTGTCTCTCCAACTCGAGGTGCTCTAGTTGTATGAGATGTCGCTACTACAAAATTATCTTTGCCTATTTGTGTTTCTAAAAAAGCTTTTAATAAAGAACTTTTACCAGCACCTGATGGCGCAGAAACTATAAAAATATAGTTACTCATTTGTAAAAATCATAATTGAATAGATAGTTCGGTGAATTATACAGGTTTCGTTAATCAAATAGAACAAACATAGGCTAAATTTATATATTAGTTCCTAGAAAATTTCCTATAATTCTTACTTTAGTATATGAGAAAGTTGATATTTATAGAAATTTTATTCTCTATAAAATGTATTAGAAAATTATTGAGCGGTAATATTTAGTTTTTTACCAGCGACCCATACTCTTTTAAGATGATTCACAACCTTTGGAGATAAGTTTGAAGGTAAATCTACCAAAGTATAATCTTTTTGAATAGAGATATTACAAATATGCTTACTATCAATATTTCCTTCATTTGCTATAGCACCTACAATATTTCTCGGCTGAACGTCATTATCACGACCAACCTCTAATTTATATGTAGTCAAATCTATATTTGGAGCTCTACGTGGTTTTCTTTCTGATCTATCAAAGCGTCTATCACCACGATCACTTCTATCATTACGGTCGCCTCTGCGCTCAAACCTATCATTTCTTCTACCATCTCTAGGATTTCTATCTCTACGAGATCTATCATCTCTAGCTTGTATCTCTCTAGGGAAGAAAGATTTCTTACCTTGCGCAAGTAGTGTCAATACAGCTAAAAGCTCATCAGAATCAAGTTCTAACTCATCGCGGATACCTGTAATTATTTCTTTATATTTGTCTAAAGACTTATTCTTATCTATCGCAGAAGTTATTCTAGCTTTAAAATTCTCTATTCTGCTACTTGCTAAATCTTTTGCACTTGGCATAAAGACTTCTTGCATTGGAGATCCTGTAAATCTTTCTAGAATACGTAAAAATCTCATTTCTTTTAGAGGAACTAAAGAAATAGAAGTACCCTCACGTCCTGCTCTACCTGTACGTCCAATTCTATGCACGTAAGTATCTGTATCTCCAGGCATATCATAGTTGATCACATGAGATATTCTCTCAAGATCGATACCTCTAGCAACTACATCAGTAGCTACTAATATATCTGATTTAGAGCTTCTAAATTGATCAACGATGTATTCCCTTTGAGATTGTTGCATATCACCATTTATCGCTGCAACCTTATAACCAAGAGCTTTTAAATTATCAGCAACTTCAATTGTACTAGTTTTAGTTTTAACAAAGATAATCACACCATCAGTTTCTTCTACTTCAAGTAGTCTATCTAGAGCATCTATCTTTCTAAAACCTTTAATTACTATAAATTTTTGAGTTACAGTATTCGCTGTTTTTGTTTTTGCTTTTACTTGTATCTTACAAGGGTTTCTTAGATATTCTTGTATAATATCAGCAATATCAGCAGGAATCGTTGCTGAGAAAAGTAATCTCTGGCACTCATCCGATACATGACTTAATACAAATCTTACATCATCAATAAAGCCCATTCTAAGCATTTCATCAGCTTCATCTAATACTAATGCTCTTAAGTTATCAAGCTGTAATGTACCTTTTTCAATATGATCCATTACACGACCTGTAGTACCTACTACAACTTTAACACCTCTTTTAAGTGCTCTAATCTGTGAACCATATTCTTGACCACCATAGATACAAGCAACATCTAAATTTGGTATATTTTTTGCAAAAGCTTCAAACTGCTCTGCAACTTGTATAGCCAACTCTCTAGTAGGAGCTAATACTAAAACTTGAGGTGCTCTATCTCTAGAGTCTAAATCCATGTTATTTATTAGAGGTAATGCAAATGCTGCTGTTTTACCTGTACCCGTTTGTGCTTGACCAAGCACATCTCTACCCGATAAGATATATGGAATAGCATACTGTTGGATTGGTGTAGGATTTTCATATCCTAATTTGATAACAGTGTCTACGATATCTTGACTTAGTCCAAGCTGACTAAAATCTTTTTTAGTTTCAGAATTCATTTTTATCCGTAAATTTTTATTATGAGAAATCTTATTAATAATTTGAAAATTATGAGAAATTTAAATTATCCGCGTGATGTAACTTCTAATAGATGGTAACCAAATTGAGTTTGTACTGGACCATGAACTTTATGTAGCTCATCATTAAATACTACTTTATCAAATTCAGGAACCATTTGTCCTTGAGAAAAAGTACCTAAATCGCCACCTCTAGCACCAGATGGGCATAGAGAATGCTTTTTAGCTGCTTCTTCAAATGTAATCTTACCTTCAGTTATGTCTTTTTTGATTTGTTGACATTCAGATTCTGATTGTACTAGCAAATGTCTAGCTGAAGCTTTCATAATTATAGTTCCTTATTTTATTGATTTAACTATTAGTAATTACAACCAAAAGAATACATTATTTAAGACAAATATACAACCTAATTAAAAGCTGACTATTGACCAAGATCACGAAGTTTCTTGCCTGAGATTAGGTTATCTTCTATTTTCTCTAAACTTACACCCTTAGTTTCAGGCACAAACAGTTTCAAGAAAACTACGGCAATAACACAGAATATTGCATAACTAACAAAGATCATTGGTTTACCCCAAGCTCCTGCATCCATTATTACATTTGAATATGCTACAACTATCCAAACAAAAGTCCAGTTGACAACTGTTGTAATAGTCATACCAAATTCACGAACATTCTGTGGGAATATTTCTGAACAAATAATCCAAGCAACAGGACCCCAAGAGCAAGCAAAACCAAAGATATATACCAAACATGCTACCAATAATATATATTTAGGAAATGCTGAATGAACATGTGCAATATCAAGAGCATAAAAGCATATAGCTACAACTATCAATGCTGTAGCCATAGTTAAAGCACCCACAGTCAATAGTTTCTTTCTTCCCCACTTTTCAACCCAACGAATTGCTGGAAATGTTGAAAGAAAATTAACAAGAAATACTGCAATACCCGCTAAGATTATATTTAGCCCAGCACCTTGTAAGAAACTTGGTGCATAATATATCATCGCATTTATACCAACTAATTGCTGAAACATTTGTATGATTACACCAACAACAAGTATTTTCCAAAAAAAGCCTTTTCGTAACACTTCTTTAACAGAGTGAGATTTTTGCTTATCATTTTGGCTCATCTCTTGAAGTTCTGTTTCAATTTCATCTTTATTTCTAAGTCTTGCCAATACATCTCTAGCTTCTTTTTCTTTATCCTTCATCATTAGCCATCTAGGACTTTTAGGTAAGAAAAAACAACCAACAAACATTAAAAATGCAAACAATGTAATAACACTAAACATCAAAGTTAGCGATATTTTAGTATGACCAGATACTTCAACAATCACGACATTTACTAAGCATATCAAGAATATACCGAATGTAATCATCAACTGGAATAATGAAGACATCGCGCCTCTTATCTCTTTAGGCGCTGTCTCTGCTAAATATAAAGGAGTTGCAAAAGATGCTAGACCAACACCAAAACCTAAAATAAATCTACAAGCTGTAAGTATACCTAAAGGAGGTAATAATGAAGATACTAAAGCACCTATAAGAAATGAGAAGCCCGCTATTAATAATGTATTTTTTCTACCAAAATATCTAGTGAAAAAACCGCTACATATAGTACCTAATATACCACCATAGGCTAAAATACCATTAAATTTACCTTCAGCAATACTACCTGGAGCCATATTGTAAATATGATCTAACGTTTTGCCCGCATTTGCTATAAAGCCTTGATCTAAACCAAAGAGCAAACCTCCCAAAGCTGCTATTATAGCTATTAAAAATACGATTCTTTTATATTCCTTCTGTGCTACCATTATATCTCCATTATTATTTTATAAAACTTTTATTAACGTCCAATTTTTGCTAAAGCTTTACCAGCTCTTAAATTGTTTTCTATTTCTTCCAAAGATACGTCTTTAGTTTCTGGTACAAAGAATTTAACAAATAGTACACAAACTATACAAGATATAGCAAAACCAAAGAAGGTATTATCTGGATGGAATGTTAACCATGTAAGAGCAAAGTTACCTATAATTGCATTACATATCCAGTTACTCATAGTCGATGCTGTAACACCAAAGTCTCTACCCTCTATAGGTTGAATTTCTGAACATAAAATCCAAATTACAGGTCCCATTGATATTGCAAAACCAAATATAAATAACAAACAAAATATTAAAGCAGTCCATTGCAAAACTTGAGATAGAACCATAGCTTGGCCATAGACAAAATGCGTTTTAAATATAAGTCCTACAACTATACATGAAATTATAAGTAAGCTTAAACCAAAATATAAAATTGGCTTACGACCAAATTTATCAACATACTTAATAGCTAAGAACGTAGTCAACATATTTAGTAAACCAATAACGATAGTAGATGTTGATGGATTAGTAAAACCAGCTAACCTAAAAATATCTGTTGAATAATACATAAAAGCATTCATACCAGTAAACTGTTGGAATGCCTGAAGAGCAATACCTAAAAGTACAACTTTTATAAAGAACTTCTTCTTAAGTAAAGAAAAAACACTTACACCTTTATGAGTAGTTTGTTTGATTTCCTTATGTTCTTCTAAGGCTTCGATTTCGCAAGATCTAATTTTTTTAAGAACTAAAGCTGCCTCATCATCATTACCTTTTAAAACTAGCCATCTAGGACTTCTTGGTAAAGTTAAGCAACCCAAAAACATTATTATTGATGGAACTGCTAATACCGATAACATAACTCTCCAAGAGCCAGTACTCTCTAAAGCAGAATTAGTTAAAAATACTAAGAATAAACCTATAGTAATCATTAGCTGATAAAGAGCAATCAACGCTCCTCTAAACTCTTTTGGTGCAATTTCAGACAAGTACAAAGGAGCAATAAATGATGCTATACCTACAGCTACACCTAACACAAATCTTGAACCAATAAAAATCTCATAGTTAGGAGATAAAATCCCTACAATTGTAAATATAGAAAATATGGCAGCAGCAATCAATAGTACTTTTCTACGGCCATAATGTTTTGATAGAAATCCACTAACTAAAGCTCCACATGCTGCTCCGAGTAATAATACACTAGAAACATGGCCACTTTCAGCGACACTTAAACCGAAGGTTTTTGATATAAAGTCAAGAGAACCATTCACATAACCTATATCCATACCGAATAATAATCCAGCTAATGCTGCTATTATAGCCACGCGAATGACTACAAAATTTATTTTACTTACATTTTGCATACTACGTTTTCCTATACTGTTTACAATATTAAATTTAATTAACACTCGTAATAATGATGATATACTATACACAAAATACAAAACAACTGTTTTTACAGAAATGAATATGAATATTTCGCAGAAAATTTCTCAAATAAAACTATCACATCGTCGAAAAAATATACTAACCAACGAATGGGTTCTGGTATCACCACATAGATTAAATAGACCATGGCAAGGTCAATCTGAAGAAAATACAAAAGATACGCGTCCAGAATATGATGAAAATTGCTACCTTTGCCCTACAAATACTAGGGCTAATGGAGAAATAAATCCAAACTTTGAAGAGACATTTATATTTGAAAATGATTTTTCAGCTCTTTCAAAAGATAAGATAGCTACAGACCTTGAAATAAATGATGATTTATTTCAAGTCAGTGGCGCTACAGGGGTTGCAAAAGTAGTCTGTTTTTCTGCAAAACATAACTTAACTATGGCATCTATGCAAGAAAATGACATTGTCAAAGTTATTAATCTTTGGTCAGATGAGGTATCAGCTTTAAGTAAAAAATACCAATGGGTTCAAGTCTTTGAAAACAAAGGAGCTATTATGGGATGCTCAAACCCTCATCCTCATGGACAAATATGGGCTTGTGATTTCATACCTACAGAAGCTCAAAAAGAAGAGACTTCACAAAAAGAATATTTTGAGAAGAATAAATCAAATATGCTTTTAGACTATACAAATCGTGAAATTAACGAAAAAGAAAGAATAGTTTATCAAAATGATGATTGGTTAGTTGTTGTACCATTTTGGGCAACATGGCCTTATGAAATATTACTTTTACCAAAGTTTAAATGCTCTCACCTGAACTTTTTAACTGTAGGGCAAAAAATATCACTTGCTAATACTCTTAAAACCTTATTAATAAAATACGATAAACTTTTTGATACATCATTCCCATACTCTATGGGATGGCATGGTTCAATAAGCGCTAAAGAGTCTGATCATTGGCAGCTTCATGCACATTTTTACCCGCCTTTATTACGCTCTGCTACTGTTAAAAAATTTATGGTAGGTTTTGAAATGCTTGGTGAATCTCAAAGAGATATTACACCTGAACTAGCAGCACAAGTATTAAGAGAGTTATAGTCATGAGTAGTTGCATCAGAGATAATTTAGTTAGCCGCTTTAAAACTTTATATAGCTCTTTACCAGAGATGTTTTTTTCTCCTGGTAGAGTCAATCTAATTGGTGAACATACTGACTATAATAATGGTTTTGTAATGCCGTTTGCTATAAATAAAGGCACATTTATTGCTGTCACAAAAAGAGAGGATAATACAGTTAATGCATATAGTGAAAACTTAGATGACTCAACATCTTTTGATCTAACAGAAACTAAACAAGAGATATCGAACACCTGGCAAAACTATATAAAAGGTACTATAAATATTATCAAAGAAGAATTCTCAGCTGATATTAAAGGTGCCAATATTTATATCTTTAGTGATTTACCTTTTGGTGCTGGACTATCTTCATCAGCATCTTTAAATACTGCTATTGCGTATGCTTATAATGAAATTTATAAATTAAATATTTCTAAACTGAATCTTGCAAAAATTGCTCAGAAAGTAGAGCACAATTATATTGGCACTAAATGTGGCTTAATGGATCAAATGGCATGTATATTCTCGCAAGAAAATTCAGCTACTATGATTGATTGTAATAATGATACGCATAACAATATCCCTTTTGAGTTAGATGAACTATCTGTTTTAATTGCAGATACAAACATTAAACATAATTTAGCAGATTCTGCCTATAATAAGCGCAGACAAGTTTGTGAAGATATTGCAAAATTTAATAATATAACATCACTAAGAGAACTAGATAATCAAAAGCTTGAGAAAACTAAAGCTAATTTCTCTGAAGAAGATTATAAGCTAGCTTTACATGTCTTTACAGAGAATCAAAGAGTAATAGATGCTACTAAAGCAATGCAGTCTAAAGGCTGGCAAAGCTTAGGTAAGCTAATGTATCAGTCACATAACTCACTAAAAGATGACTATAGGGTAAGTTCTGATGAACTAGATTATCTAGTGGATTTATCAAGACAGTTCGATGGAGTTTATGGTGCTAGAATGACTGGAGGTGGTTTCGGTGGTTCTACAATACATCTTTTACCAAGCAAAATTGTTAAACAATATAGTGATTACTTAGAAAGCAACTACTATGCAAAGTTTAATATAAGACCAAACTTTTATATTTCAAAAGCTTGTCAAGGAACGCATAAGATCTAAAATATTTTTTTAACTTTCTCTACTAACTCTTTTTTAGCTTGCTCTGTATACGACTTAGATTCAATATTTCCCCAAACTGGAGCTGGCCAAACTAAATCATTCTCAAAACGTCCTACAACATGAATATGCATTTGTTTGACAACATTACCTATAGTGGCAACATTTAACTTATCTACATCGTATTCTTTAACTATAAAATTAGATAATTTATTAATAATCTTATTTACATTATACTGAACTGAATCATCAAGTTGATACCACTCCGTTCTCTCTGTAAAAGGTACTACTATAAACCATGGTACAGTAGAATTATTCATCACTAAAATTTTACAATCTAAATATTCACAAACTTCAAAAGTATCCGCTTCTAAACGAGAGTCTAGTTTAAACATTGAAAAGCCCCCTTATTTTTTCTAAATCTTGTTGAGTATCAACTCCTGCAGGCGTTGGCTTAAGAGCTTGATCGACCGCTATCTTATAACCATTATATAAGACTCTTAGTTGTTCAAGTGCTTCATACTTTTCTATAGGTGATACAGTCAGCTCCGCATAATGTTTCAAAAAACCAACTCTATACGTATAAATACCAATATGTCTAAAAAATTCCGAAGCATTAACTTTTAGATTTTCAGAATGTCCTCTTTCAAAAGGAATTGAAGCTCTGCTAAAGTACAATGCATAATTATTCTTATCAAAAACTACTTTAACATTATTAGGATTATAAATATCTTCAGCATCTAAGATCTTCTCACAAAGAGTAGATACTACAGCATCTTGCTTATCTATCAATAACTGTGCAGCTTGCTCAATATTTTCTACTGGTATTAGAGGTTCATCGCCTTGGACATTAACTACAACATCTTCATCATCAAATCCCAAACTAGTTACAGCTTCAGCGATTCTATCTGTACCAGATTCATGATCATCTCTTGTTAAGATTACTTTTGCACCAAAACCTTCTGCAATATCTTTAATCTCTTGAGAATCTGTAGCAATAATTATACTTTTGAATTTAGATTTAGATACTTGCTCATATACTCTTTGAATCATAGGCTTACCTGCAATATCAGCAAGCATCTTACCAGGCAAACGTGTTGATTTAAGTCGTGCAGGAATTACAACATGAATATTAGTCATATTTCTTAACCTCTTCCAAAGTTAACTTCTTTGCTTCTTCAACCAACATTACTGGAATATTTTCTCTAATTGGATAAGCTAGCTTATCTGCCTTACAAATTAATAACTTATTCTCTTTATCATAATGTAGGCTTGATCTACATGCCGGACATACCAATACATTTAAAACTGAATGATCCACTATTTCACCTCGATTATAAATTCGTATTTATCTTCTACTTGCTCTGCTTTGACAAGTATATAATCATTAACTTTACACCATGCTGGTATATCATGCATAGTTCCAGGATCTGTGCATATTACTTTTAGTTGTTCACCTGAGCACATACCTCTTAAAGCATTTTGTGTCTTAATCACAGGCATAGGGCATAATAATCTTTCAAGACTTAATTCTTTCATACTATATATACCACTCCTGTTTGATCTCATCTGCTGGCATAGGTTTTACAGTTACTTCTTTGCTTGTTCCATCTGTATAGTTAAATACCATAGTCACACTCTCAGCATTTTTACCTTGAGTAAATCTACCTAAAACACTCGCTGTAAACTCTTCATCAGCCTTATCAAAATCACCATCTATTAAAATTAATGGACCTCCATGAGATGAACAATACACATGAGTAAATTGATTTTTATAACCATTTAGATAATTGTTCTCACCCTCTTCACGACCAATTATTAGTTTGTACTCTGGCTTAAAACGAAGATGTCTACCAACTTTTAAAAGCATAATATCATCAAACTCATACTCTTTTGAATTACGTGCTTGCCATAGATCAACTAGCTTATCAGAATATTGCTTATCTGTAAGGAAACAGCAGCCTCCAGCAGGAGAAGCATAGTCTTCAATACCCCAATCACGAGCCATTTTCATCTGCTCTTTTCTACCACGACCTGTGATTCCCATTAGCTTAGATCTATCAACCCAACCTTCTCTCTCAGGCTTAGTCTCTGGTAAGTTTTTTGCACTCAATGGTCTAAGTAAAAGATCATCAATACCTGATTGTTTTTGTACAACTGGCATAGTGCTTTTACGCTGAGACATTGGTCTTTGGCCAATAACTTCACCTGTTATAATAAAGTCAAAACCATTCTCTATAGCCCACTCTTTTGCTTTACGCACCATAAAGATTTTGCAATCAAGGCATGGATTCATATTTGCACCATAGCCATATTTAGGATTTAAAAGTACATCTTTATATTCTTCTATTACATCAATGATATGTAACTTTATGCCAAGTTGCTCAGCAACCCATAGCGCATTATTTCTTTTTTGCTTTTCTTTATCATGCTTACGGATCGCATGAGTATGTCCTTCAACACAAAACCCTGTAAAAAAGTTTATACCTTCAACATGTATTCCTTGCTCTAACATAAGTTTTGTTGCAAGCATTGAATCAAGACCACCAGATATTAGAGATATTGCTTTTCTTTGTTTATTTTCCATATTATTTGTAGTTTTAAAATTCAAATATTAAATATTTGTGGTAATTTTAACATATCAGCATTTTATAACTATAGTTTTTGTTGAATGCTATGCTTCTAACAAACTAAACCGATATTTTTTATTATAGAAACTAGCTATATAGTAACCAACCAATGTGCCAAGCATTGACCCTGCGATTAAATCACTAGCAAAGTGAAAATACATAAGTAGCTGACTTATCACTACTAAGACAGCTAGTAAAGCCCATAGCCAACGTAACTTAGGAAACAATATCCATGCTGCTACTGAAAAAGATATTATAAAAGTTGCATGCCCAGATGGAAATGAACCATAGGCATTACCTGAATGAAACCAGTTAAAACCATAAACATGGTCTCTAATTAACGATGGGTTATTATCAATAAAAGTAGCTGTCCAATATCTACTAAATATCCCCTTCAAAAAATCTTTTATAACTTGTCCTACAACCATAGCATTTGCTATCAATAAAACTTTATAATCTAAATCATTAAGCTTTTTCATTATAAGTTTAATAAAAAAATAGATGTAAAATATAGGAATTATTTTTTTGAGATAAAAGACTATATCATTTGCAAGAATTTCTAATATTTTATAGCTTCTAGAATGATGATCATGTAAAAACCATACTATTTGTCTATCAACAAAAAAATAGCAGAAAATTATAAGTACTATTCCAATTATAAAAAATAAAGCAAGATTTCTCATGTTAGACATTATTAATTAATCTCCTATATTACAAATTAACGACTAACTTTACCACAAAATAATTTATCTACATATTTAACTTTATTAATTTTCATAAAAATCATAAATTCTAATGAAAGCACTCCCATATCTCTTGAGCTAGTTTTTTACTAATTCCTTTTACTTTAGCAATCTCATCAACTGATGCTTTACTTAACTCTTGCCAACCGCCAAAATACATTATCAATGCTTTACGGCGCTTAGGTCCAACTCCTTCAATCTCTTCGATAATTGATGATTGCCTATTTGAGCTAACTTTCTTTCTTTGGCCTTTAATAGCATGATCATGGGCAGAATCTCTAACTTGACGTAAAAGTAAAAACCCTGGATTATGCTCATCTAAGGTATACTCAGTATCATCAAAACCTTTATAGATCTTTTCTTTACCACTAATTCTCTCAACACCTTTACCAAGACTGACAAGCTGAACCTTATCTTGAATGCTAAATTCTATAAAAACTGACTCTGCCTGATGGATCTGACCTTTACCGCCATCTATTATCATTACATCGGGAAGATTATCAGCTTCTAATCCTGAGCTTACTCGACGTGATACAGCTTGATGAATAGCTGCATAATCATCTCCTGCTTTGACATCCTTGATATTGTACCTACGGTGAGATTTACGATCTTCTCCCTCATCTGTATAGACAACGCATGAAGCAACAGTTGCCTCACCTTGAAAATGTGAGATATCAAAACATTCAATACGCTTAATATCTTGATCAAGCTCAAGAAACTCTTTTAATGAATCTAAGCGTTTTTGATATTGTGACTTTGAGCTTGTATATATGTTTAGCTTTTGACGAGCATTTACCTCTGCTAACTTTAACCATTTAAGATTATCTGCCGCTGGCGCTAATATCCAGTTTATTGACTGACCTATTTTTTGTGAAATACTTGTCATAAGATCTTGTATCTCACTAAAGTCAACTTTTGATAAAATTATATTTTTTGGCCAAATATTACGGATTTCATCACCTAAATAAAAATGTGATAAGAACGCATGCATTATTGAGGTTTTATCCTGACCTTTTGCATCGATACTCCAGTGCCTATCTGCAACAACATCACCATTTTGAATCTGTAATAAAGCAATACTTGCATAACTATCTTGTATATAAATACCAATCACATCAAAAGTTTTATCAGCTTGTATATCTACTATTTGTTGTTGTTGTAACTTACGTAGAACTACAAGTTGATCACGATAGATCTGAGCTTTCTCATACTCCATATCTTCCGAAGCTTGATGCATCTTCTCAGATATTTCTTGCAAAACACTACTAAACTTACCTGCTAGAAATTTCTTTAATATGGCAAGTTGCTCATCATATTGTTCTTGAGAAACTAATCCTACACATGGAGCTAAGCATCGTTTAATCTGATATTGTAAGCATGGCCTGACTCTAGATTTATAATATGAGTTTTCACATTGTCGAATAGGAAATATCTTTTGGATAATATTTAAAGTATTCTTTACTGAAGATATCGAAACATATGGACCAAAGCATTGACCTTTTTTATATGCTGATTTACCACGATAAAAAGAAACTCTAGGAAATTTATCGCGTGAAATCACTAGATATGGATAACTTTTATCATCTTTGAAAAGGATATTATATTTAGGTCTATGTTGTTTGATTAAATTATTCTCTAATAAATATGCTTCATAATCACTTGGAGTAATAGTTATCTCAATTCTAACAACTTGAGCTGCCATCATTAAAGTTTTACTATCTTTAGCACCTTTTGAAAAGTAACTATTTACTCTATTTTTAAGATTCTTTGCTTTACCTACATAAATTATCTCACCATGTTTATCAATCATACGATAAACGCCAGAATGAGTCGTTAAGTTAGCCAAAAAGCTTTTTAAATCAAAATCTTTAGAATTATCAGAAATCATCTAATTTTTATTAACTAATATATATGTGAAAATGTTACCATATATACAATTTAATTTACCCTACATAACACAAAATAAACTACATGTACGAAATAATTTCTTTTATAGAAAATAAAATATGGATTATTGAATACCCTATAAGATATTCAGGTGTTAAATTTAGCTCTCGCACAACATTAGTAAAATTAGATGATGGTTCAATTCTTATCCATTCACCTTGTAAAATTGATGAAAAACTTAAACAAGAAATACTTAAACTTGGTGAAGTTAGTTATATATATGCACCAGGCAATTTCCACCATTTATATATTAGCTCAGCTCAAAAAGCTTTTCCGAATGCTAAAACCTATATCTGTGAAGGCATTGAGAAAAAACAACCTAATCTAGAATACGATGGTATTCTTACGGAAAAAGCTTTACTAAATGAATTTAAACAACAACCTATTCTTGGCTCTAAAATCATGAATGAAGTTGTATTGCTGCATAAAGAGACAAAAACTTTGATTGTTGTTGATATCATAGAAAATATAGGTAGTAAAACTAAAAATACTGGCTTTGGTATTAAAATATGGTGGTTTATTTTTAGAATGTGGAACAAAGCAAAACCAGCACCAGAATATCAACTAGGATGGAAAGATAAAAAATTAGCAGCTCAATCTTTACAAACCATATTAGAATGGGATTTTGATAAGATTATCTTAGCTCATGGCAACCTAATTACTCATGATGCTAAACAAATTGCTACTTTAGCATGGAAAAAACCTCTTAATAAATTATAAAAATGATAATAAATACAAATAAACAATTAAGCAGTTTAATAATAGCCTTAGAAAATACAAATAGAATTGCCGTAGATACTGAGTTTTACTGGATGCGCACATACTATCCGGAACTTTGCCTCATTCAAATAGCTACAGAAAATGAAGTCTTTTTGATAGATACGCTTGTAGAGCTAGACTTTTCACCTCTTAAAAAAATCTTTGAAGATTCTAATATCGAAAAGATTATTCATTCCGCAACAAATGATATTCCTATCATCAAAAGATTTTTTGATTGTGAAGTTAATAATATTTTTGATACTCAGCTTGCAGCAACATTTCTTGGTTTCCAAACTCAATTATCATTAAAATCTCTTATGAAAGAGATACTCGATATAGATATGGAAAAAGAATCTCAGTTCTCTGACTGGCGTAAAAGGCCATTATCAGAAAAGCAAATAAATTATGCAATCAAAGATGTTGAACACCTTATAGAAATACGCGATCACCTTAGCGCAAAGCTTGATATGAGCGACTATAAAGATTTTTATGAGCAAGAGCTTCTAGATATTCAAAAGACAGAATTTAACTCCGTCGAGCTTATTCATACAAAGATAGGTAATATCCAAAAGTTTGAAGAAGAAGTCCAAAAAAATGCTATAGCAATAGCACAATGGCGTGAGCAAGTTGCTCAAGAGAAAAATATTCCTGTAAGATTTATGTTTAATAACAAAGTCCTATATCTCATAGCTCATATGAAACCAAAATCTATTGATGACTTTAAGCACTACGAGCTACAAAAGCTTAAACCTTGGCTAAAAAAAGCAATCATAGATATAGTTAAATCAGCGCATAATGTACAAGATAGTTTAATTGAAAAGAAGCAAATAAGTAACAAAATATCTTCCGATATCAATAATAAAATAGTTGCTTACTTTGATTCTCAAACTAAGGATTTTGGCTTTGATAGTAGCTTAATTGCATCTCGAAAAGATATAAAATCTTTAGCATATAATCTAGGTGTTGATAGTAATTACACTAAAGGTAAGTTATTAAATGGCTGGAGACACAAAGTAGTTGGTAAAAAATTAAAAGAGTATATACTAGGTATCATAAAATAATATAATAGAATACTCTTCTCTTTCTTATGAATTATATAACTCGAAATTCTAAACTTTTTCCAATAGTACTAGCATTATTTGCATCTTTACCTCCTCTAGCTGTAAATACCTATGCTCCAGCAATATCTTTAATAGCTAAAGACTTTAGTGTAAGTAATAGTACAGTTCTGACAACATTTGCTACTTACTTTATTGGCTTTTCTTTTGGTATGCTTTTTTGGGGTGCTATATCTGACAAATATGGACGTAAAAAAGTTATTATAATAGGCAGTGTTATCTATATAATCAGTACTATCTCATGCTCATATAGCTATAATTTTCAGATGCTTGAAACTATGAGACTAATTCAAGGATTAGCGGATTCTGTCGGAGCTGTTGTAGCATTTTCAATTGCTAGGGATTGTTATAAAGGAGCTCAACTAACTAGCCTTATAGCAACAATTATTATGATATTGCTTATATCTCCTATAGTAGCACCAATTATTGGAACTATACTTACAGACTTAACTCATACCTGGCAAAGCACCTTTCATTTTCTTACTTTTTACGGTGTCATTATGCTTATATCGGCTTGTATAATTGAAGAAACACTAGATCCCAAAGATAGAAAAAGTAGCCTACTAAAACTAATCCCAAGTTATTTCCAACACTTAGTGAATATCAGATTTATACTAGCTACACTTGCAAGTGGAACTATTTATGCAGTGCTATTCATATACATATCATCATCTGCTTTGATATATCTTAACGACTATGCAACAGGGTCTTTTTGGTACTGTTTTTATTATGGCGCATGTTGTGTAGCCTCTATATTTGCAAATATGATTATTAAAAAATATTCTAGTGGTGTGCAACAATTAAAGTTTTTATATTATAGTATTTTTCTAATTGCTCTAAGCTGCATTGTTTTAATAATATTTAACAGTCTAAATTTAGATAATGCTCTAATCTATACTCTCGCAATGGTACTTCTATGTGCGTGTGTATCTTTTGGTTCCACTTTGATATATTCATTTGCAATAGATCAAATAGATCATAGCTTTGGTACAGCTAATTCTATAGTAAATTTCGCCAAAAATATAATTGCTGCTAGTGGTAGCTATATTATCAGCTTTTATCATGGCAGAGATCTTGTAATTGCATCACCATATACCCAACTTAGCTTTTGCATATTAACAATAGGGCTTTTATTTGGTGTTTATAAATTAAACCAAAGAAGCTTTTAGGTTATGCGATTATATTTACATAAGCCTTCTCTAGCAAGTATTCTTTTTTGATTACTTCAAGTGCTAACTCATGAGTTGATTCAAGAACAACTTCTGGGGCACAGCCATCCTTATAAGCTTCTAACCATCGCAAAGCACACAAGCACCACTTATCTCCAGGTTTAAGGCCTGGAAAATCAAAAAGTAAATTCGGCGTTGATAAATCATTACCTTGAGATGCGGTATACTCTAGAAACTCTTTACTCATTATCCCACATACAACATGGCGAGCTGTATCATGCTGATCAGTACGACAAAAACCATCACGATAAAACCCTGTTATTGGCGCTAAACAGCAAGGTTTTAAATCAGTCCCTAAAACATTCTTTTGAGTTGCCATCTTGATACATCACTAAACATAGTAATAAACCAATAATAGAATAAGAAAGCTATTAAATAAAGGTTTTATTTAAAGAAATTAAAGCTTAGATATATCTGCAACATCAGCAAAAAGCTTATGAAGATTAGCAAGTAATGTGATTCTATTTTGTCTGACTTTGATATCCTCATTCATAACCATAACATTATCAAAGAATTCACTAACTACTTTATCTAAACTACTTAGTAGTTCTAAAGCATAACTATATTCTCTATTTCTTATATATTTTTTAAGATCAGGGGTGATTTCTTCTATACTATAAGCTAATGCTAACTCATATTCATTACTAGTAGATTTTGCTAACTCTATATCATAAGCATCTGCTTTTTCTTGAACATTTTTAGCTAGAATATTAGCTACACGTTTATTAGAGGCTATCAAGCTTTGTGCTTTATCTAAACTATTAAAATTACTTACAGCTTTTACTCTAGCTGCAAAATCTTTTATCGAATCATAATTAGTATTATTAATAGCTTCAAAAGAGTTTACTGTGACACCCTCTTCTTTATATAAGTTTTTCAATCTATCTATGCAGAAAGCTATAACTTCAGTTTTAACATCAGTGTTAAAATCTAAATTATTAATCTTTTTATAGCTATCTATAGTAGCATCAATAACTTTTTCTAAAGGAATATCAATACCTGTATCTCTTAATATACGTAATATCCCAATAGCTGATCTTCTTAGTGCAAATGGATCTTTATTTCCTGTTGGTTTTTGTCCAATACCAAATATACCAACTAAAGTATCTAATTTTTCAGCTAAAGCAACACATGCAGAGACATCAGTTCTTGGAAGCTCCGCACCTGAGTATTTAGGCCAATATTGTTGTTCTATAGCATCAGCGACGACTTCAGACTCACCATGTGCTTTCGCATAATATTTACCAATGATCCCTTGAAGATCAGTAAACTCAAAAACCATATCTGATATCAAATCTGCTTTGGCTAGTAATCCTGCTCTATAAGCATGTTGTGTATCAACATCACTTAGTTCTGCTAAACTTTGTGATATATTCGCTATTCTTTGAGCTTTTTGATACATATTACCAAGTTTATTTTGGAATGTTACATTCTCTAACTTTGGCAATAGACTATCTAATGAATGTTTTAGATCTGTGTCATAGAAGAAGGCAGCATCTGCTAATCTTGCATTCATAACTTTTTGGTTACCAGTTGTTACTAATTCTGGCTTTTTACTTTGAATATTTGAAATTGTAATAAAATGTGCAACCAAGTCACCATTATTATCTAAAAGAGCAAAACATTTTTGATGCTCTTCCATTGACGATATTAAAGCCTCTTGAGGAACCCTTAAAAAATCTTCGTTAAAGCTACATAGCATCGCATTTGGATACTCAATAATAGCACAAACCTCTTCAACTAAATCTTCATCTAAGACAACTTGATAATTATTTTGTTTAGCAATAGTTTTTGCCTGCTCAACAAGCATATGCTTACGTTGATCCCAATCGACTAAAACCATAGCATTAGCTAATAAATCAACATAATCATCTATATTTTGAACAGTTATAGCTTCTGGATGATGGAATCTATGCCCATAAGTTATATTACATGCTTTATGACCTAATATTTGCATGTCAACAACATCTTTACCATATAAGGCTAAAACCCAATGTACGGGTCTTACAAACTCAACTGATGAGTCACCCCAACGCATCATTTTTGGAATAGGTAATTGTTTTAAAGCTTTTGTAATAATATCTTGAAGAAGTTTTACTGTAGCTTGGCCTGTTTGAGTCGTTTTATAGAATAGTTTATCACCCTTTGGAGTCTCTATTTTATCTAACTGATCTAACTCTACACCACAAGATTTAGCAAATCCTAAACCAACTTTAGTTGGCTCACCATCTTTATATGCAATGCTTACTAAAGGCCCTTGCTTTTCAACTACTATGTCATCTTGTGATGATGCTAAATCTTTGATTATAAAAGATAATCTTCTTGGTGAAGCAAACCATTTTGTAGCAGCAAAATCTATTTTTGCCTCTTTAAGTTGGCTTTCAACACTAGCCAATAATGATTGAGATAACTTTTTAAGGGCTTTTGGAGGTAACTCTTCTGTACCTAGTTCAAATAAAAAATCTTTTGTAACTGTGCTCATTTACAAACCTTATAAATAAATGTTTATTTCTCGTTAACTCTCTCTCAAATATCATGCTAAAGCAATTATATTGAGATCCTAAAACTAATTCAGGATAACGAAAAGTATTATTCTTATAAATATTGAGCTATATTATAACTTAATAACCCAAAGAATTTAACTAATAATCATGTATGTTTATTGATACTCATTGCCACTTAGATTTTGAAGTTTTTGATAAAAATCGTAATGATTTAATACATAGATGTAATGTTTTAGGAGTTAAACACTTTATAAATCCCGCTACTCAAAGAGACTCTTGGGATAATTTAATATCACTAAATAAAGAGTTTAAGGATATTCATATATGCTTTGGGTTACATCCTATTTTTATAGATAAACACTCTATTTCTGATTTAAATGATTTAGAATCATACGCACAAAAGATACCAACAAAATTAATTGGTGAAATAGGTCTTGATAAAAGGTTTGATAATTTTGATAAACAGTTCGATTTTTTTTCAACTCAAGTCAGTATCGCAAAAAATCTTAATAAGAAAATAATTATACATTCTGTTAAATCACATAATGAAGTCCTCAAAACCATCAAAGACTTAAAATTCAAGCATGGTGGAATTATTCATGCATTTAATGCTAATTATGATATTGCTCAAAAATATATAGATCTTGGTTTTAAACTAGGTGTTGGTGGCATACTCTCATACCCAAGGACAAAACTCAAAGACACTTTAAGTAAAATTGACTCTAAAGATATAGTTTTAGAAACAGATTCTCCTGATATGCAACTCTATAATAGTAATGAAAATATTAATACTCCTAAAAATATACCTAAAATTTTTGAACTTTTAAGCAATATTTATGATCTAAATCCTGATATACTAAAACAACAAATTTATAATACCAGCTTAGAATTTATCTAAAATGTATATATCCAACTTACGTCTACAAAACTTTAGGAATATACCTTTTAAGAGTTTTGATTTTAAAGATAATGTAAATTTTATAGTTGGTAAAAATGGCTCTGGTAAAACTTCAATTTTAGAAGCAATTTATTTTTTATCTCACAGTAGATCATTTCGTAGTTCTCAACTAAATAGAATAATAAATCATAATGCTGATGAATTTACAATTTATACAAAATCACATAACCCGGATGAAATAGTTATCTCTATATCACGTAAAAAAAATAGTAACAATATTTCTAAATTGAATAGTGAAATTCAAAAAAATCATGCTGAAATAACACGAACTCTCCCAATACAACTAATGAATCCAGAAAGTTTTAATCTCATAAACTCAGGAGCACAACAACGCTGTAAAGTTCTCGATTGGGGTGCATTTTATCTTGATAAAACTTTCTTAAAAATATGGCAACAAACTAAATTTCTAGTTAAACAAAGAAACTCAGCTCTTAAACAAAACTACCCTTATGCTTATATAACTAGCATAGATAAAAAACTTTGTGAGTTTGCCAATATATTAGATACAAAAAGACAAGTTTACTTTACAAAACTAAAGCCTAAAGTTTATGAAATTCTTTCACAATTTAATCCAGATTTGAATCTAGATATCGAATACTCTCGCGGTTGGAATTTGCACAAAGAACTTGCACAAGTGCTTGAAGAGTCTTTTGAATATGATAATAGATATAAAATTACCAACCATGGTCCTCATAAAGCAGATATAGTTCTAACAGTCAATAACAAGCCTATACAAGATATTTTCTCAAGAGGTCAACAAAAACTTCTTATCTGCGCTATCAAGTTAGCTCAAGGTGAGATACATAATATTGAAAATGAAAATAAATGTATTTATCTGATCGATGATATAACCTCAGAATTAGATGCTACTCATACTCAAACACTATTTAACTATCTAAAAAAGCTAGAATCTCAGGTTTTTATCACCACTACAGAGAAAAATAAAATAGATAATTTTATTGATTTAGATAGTCATATTTTAGAGATATAAACATTACAGGATTTTAGAATAATGAAAAATCTATTACTCACTATTTTTGCAATATCACCTATTTTAATATTTGCAGATACTTTATGCGATGGTAATACTTATCAAATAAATAAATGCTTAAAATCACAAATGCAAAAATACGATAATAAACTAGATAAAATACAACACCATGATATTAAAAACTTTAAAGAATATCGTAATAAAATATGCTCTGATATTAGCTCTACTTATAAAGGTGGGACTTATGAGTCAGTTAAATATGGTAACTGTATAGTTTCTATGGATAAATGGTATTTAAAACAACTACAAAAATAACCATACCCTAATTACAAGCCCAAAATGTACTATTTGTGCTACAAAACCCATTTGCTTGATTCATTAATTCAATTGAGTTAAGTACTTCATCTTTAACATCACTATCAATATCTGCATTCTCAAGCTGACCTATAGAATTAAATGTTATACTAAAACCTTCTCCATTGTATGTTCCATTAGCATAAACTAATCCATTAGGATGAGTATACATTTGATATGTTTCTCTAAATGTCCCAGTTTCTGGATCATACACACCATCACCATTACCAGCTCCTTGATAATATCTAGCCTGGAATTGTGAGTTACCATCTATTATAGTTTGATCCTCCCCATAAGAATAACAGGTATAGCCACTTGGGCAATCATAGCTACCCCACTTATCACTTTCTACTAATTCAACCTGATTCTCGGTAGAAGCTTGATTCGTGGTAGTCTCCCTACAACTACTAGGAACTTGAGACTCTGTTAGACCAATTCCAATACAACTCCAAACTATTGATCCTGAACTTATTGTTGGAACTATAGATATTGATGATCCTGACACTATTTGCGCTGTACTTAAAATGATAGCTCCATCATCACCTATACTAGAACCACTTGGCATATCTACTAGACTCTCAATAGTATAATCTAATGCTAAATTATTATTTATAATATATTCAGATGCATTTACCTTAGCTCCCCCTAGTTTTTTCAATTCAGAGCCTATCCTCGCGCGAATAGTATAATTTGAATACATAGGCGTAGCAATTGCAGTTATAGCTATAACAACCATCAACTCAATCAATGAAAAACCCTTACTAATCATCTTTAATCCTAATATTTAATTATTAAATAATTTCATAGATTCATTAGGTTCTGTGCACAAAAAATATAAATTAGATTGAAAATAGCTAAACCGTTGTTATTTAAAAGTTGAAAGACAGTAA
>NZ_JBGCTX010000017.1:0-36791 GCF_041102755.1 Francisella sp. 19X1-34 | reverse complement strand
AAAATACCTAAATCAACCAATCCAAAACACTAAATGTCAAGATATAAACACCAAAAATTAACCCTTTTTACATCTTTCCTAGTAATCAATTTGAATTCCTATAAAATCAATTAATCAGAGCTTTTGCTAATATATAAAACTTCCTTATCAAAATGGATTCTGCTTTAAGATAAAATTACATAGATAAATATAAAATAACTTTGTAAAGAATGAGAAATTAAATATTCTTTATAAAAAATGCCTTTAATAGAAAAGGGTAATTTTAATTTAGAAACTAGTAAGTGAGGTATTATACTATTTAACTATGAAACGAAATCCATTTTTTTGATGGATATCCAGGATTTTCTTTAGTTAATATAGGCACCATATACCCTGATGAGATTTCAGAAAGCTTTTTCATAATGTCTTTAGCATTATCAATATCAAAATGCTTAGTTCCAGAAACAGGGTCTAATAGGTGTATATAATAAGGAATAACTCTTGCACTAATTAATTTAGTACTTAATGCATACAATATATTCGGATCATCATTAACTCCTTTAAGCATTGTACTTTGATTTAAAACAACAACTCCAGTTTTATTTATATCTTTTAATACATTAGTAATATCACCATTTATCTCATTAGGATGATTTGCATGTACTACAAGTACTATATCTAATTCATATCTAGAGAAAATATCTAGCAAAGTTTCAGTTATTCTTTCTGGCAATACAATAGGTATCCTTGAATGAATCCTAACCCTCTTAATATGAGATATTCCTTTTATCTCATTTAAAAAGAACTCCAGAACATCATCATTATTTAATAAAGGATCTCCTCCACTTAAAATAACCTCCTCAATACTTTTATCACTTCTTATATAATTTAAAACTTTGAGCCAATCTTTTCTGCCCGGAATATTATCCTCATAGTCAAACTCTTTACGAAAGCAATATCTACAGTGAATAGCACAGCTTGTGTGAGCAATTAGCAAAACTCTTCCATAATACTTATGTAACAAACCAGGGATCTTATTATATTTTTTCTCATCTAATGGATCACTACTATAATTTCTATCTATAACCTCTTCATCTACAGTTGGCAAGACTTGTTTTAATAATGGATCATTAATATTGCCTTTTTCCATCCTGTTAGCAAAAGATTTTGAGACAATCATTTTAAAATGATTTACTGACTTAAATGAAACTTTTGCAATATCATTATTTATTTCTAAAAAATTTAATAGTTCCAAGGGAGAGTAAAAAGACTCTTTTAGAGCTTTTTTCCATTCATTAGTAGACATAGTTAAACTTGTTTTTTTGATATATTTTAAGGTAGATTTTGTAGAATTAAATAACTTGGAAAGAAAATTAGAATTTATTTTTTCTTTTTCTGAGGAGGTAGGTCTGTTGCAGTACCTTCAAATACTTCTGTAGCCATCATTAAGCTCTCAGAAAGAGTTGGATGTGGATGAACTGTAAGAGCGATATCTTCAGCATCACAACCCATTTCAATAGCAAGTGCTGCTTCAGAAATAAGCTCACCTGCATTAGTACCAACAATAGAAGTACCAATGATTCTATGATTTTCATCAAATAGAACCTTAGTCATACCTTCTGATCTACCAATACTTAGTGATCTACCACTAGCAGCCCAAGGGAACACACCCTTTTCATACTTAATGCCTTTAGCTTTTGCAGAAGCTTCAGTTTCACCAACCCAAGCAACTTCTGGATCAGTATAAGCAACAGAAGGAATTACTAAAGGATCAAAACTATGATTTAAACCTGAAATAACTTCAGCAGCTGTTCTTCCTTCAGGTACAGCTTTATGAGCAAGCATAGGTTGACCAACGACATCTCCAATTGCAAAAATATGAGGCACATTTGTACGAAGTTGCTTATCCACAGGGATAAAGCCTCTTTCATCAACTTTAACACCTGCTTTTTCTGCATCGATCAATTTACCATTTGGCTTACGGCCAATTGCCATAAGAACTCTATCATAACGTTCTTCTTTAGCAGGATGCTCACCTTCCATTGTTACATAGATACCATCTTTCTTAGCTTCCATAGCTGTAACACCAGTTTTTAGGCGAACTTCATATTTCTTGTTCATTTTCTCATAAGCTTTAACCATGTCTTTATCAACACCGTTCATAAGCTGATCAGCAAACTCAACAACTGTGATCTTAGTACCAAGCTCCGAATAAACTTGCGCCATCTCAAGACCAATAATACCACCACCAACTACAAGCATAGTCTCTGGAATTTCTTTCATTTCAAGAGCGCCTGTAGAGTCGATAATTCTCTCATCTTCTGGAACAAATGGCAGATTGATTACACTAGAACCAGCAGCAATAATACAATTATCAAATGTAATCTTTGTAACTTTACCATCAGTAGCTTCAACAGCAAGCTCTTTATCAGATGTAAATTTACCGTAACCTTGTACGATTTTTACTTTTCTCATCTGAGCCATACCTTTTAAACCACCTGTAAGCTTACTTACAACATCATCTTTATATTTAATAACCTTATCTTTGTTGATTTTCATATCACCCATTTCGATGATACCATCAGCAGCTAAATGTCTAGCTTCATTAATAACCTTAGCAATGTGAAGAAGTGCTTTTGATGGAATACAACCAACATTTAAACATACACCACCGATATTTTCATATCTTTCTACTAAAACAACTTCTAGCCCTAAGTCAGCTGCTCTAAATGCTGCACTATATCCACCAGGGCCACTACCTAAAACTACAACTTGTGTTTTAATATCACTCATTTTATAAAACTCCGTGTTTACACTTACATTATGATTTCACGTAAGTCAGAAAGAATCTGACTATATCTTGTTAAGAACTTAGCAGCTAATGCACCATCAATAACTCTATGATCAGCTGACATAGATAATGGTAACATAGTTCTAGGTTCAAATTCTTTACCATTCCAAACTGGCTTAACTGCAGTTTTAGATACACCCATAATAGCTACTTCTGGCATATTAATAATAGGTGTAAATGCTGTAGTTCCAAGAACACCAATACTTGAGATAGTAAATGTAGCTCCAGACATATCTTTAGAACCTAATTTACCATCACGAGCCTTACCAGCTAGTTCCATAATATCTTTTGATATCTCAATAATACCCTTTTTATCAGCATCTTTGATAACCGGAACCATTAGTCCTGCTGGAGTATCTGCAGCAAAACCAATATTATAATATTTCTTAAGAATCAAATTCTCACCATCATTTGAAAGTGAGCTATTCATTCTTGGAAACTCTTGTAGTGCTACCGCTGCAGCTTTTACTAAGAATGATAATGGAGTGATTTTTACACCCATTTTCTCAGCGAATCCTTTTTTAGCTTTTCTAAACTCTTCAAGATCTGTAACATCAGCATCATCATAGAAAGTTACATGAGGAATTTTTACCCAGTTTCTATGTAGATTTTTCGCACTAATTTTATTAATACGAGTTAAAGGCTGAGTTTCAATCTCACCAAACTTAGAGAAATCAACAACAGGATCATCTAAAAGATCTAAGCCACTACCACTTGCAGCAACTTTACCAGTTTGAACTTGTGTTACAGCATGTTTGATATAGTTATAACAATCTTCTTTTGTTACACGACCTTTACGACCTGTAGCTTTTACCTTGCTTAAATCAACATTTAAAATTCTAGCTAGCTTTCTAACAGCTGGAGAAGCATGAGCATTTGAATTATCTACTGCATACTCATTAACACTACTTTGAGCTGGAGCAGGTGTAGGAGCAGACTTAGAGTCTTGCTTAGGAACTTCTTGTTTAGCAGGCTGACTAGGTGCTGCCGCTGGAGCAGATTCTTGAGTCTTAACTTTTAAAATTAAGCTACCTTGAGAAACTTTATCACCAACCTTTGTAATAACTTCAGTAATTTCACCTGCTACTGGAGATGGAACTTCCATACTAGCTTTATCAGTCTCTAATGTAACTAAAGAATCTTCTTCTTCAATTTTATCCCCGACAGCTACAGACACTTCAATAACATCAACGCTATCATAATCACCAATATCAGGAACCTCAACATCAACAACCTTTTCAGAAGCCTGAGCTGGAGCTGACTGCTGATTTTGTTCTTCAGTAAAAGCAGAAGCTGATTGACTTGCACCACTTTCAACTTTAAGTATCAAGTCACCTTCACCAACCTTTTCACCTACTTTCACAGCTATTTCAGTGATTTTACCACTAGCAGATGATGGAACTTCCATACTAGCCTTATCTGTTTCTAAGGTGATCAAGGAATCTTCTTCTTCAATTTCATCACCTACTTTCACAGCTATTTCAATAATCTCTGCTGCATCGTAATCACCGATATCAGGAACCTTAACATCAACAGTCTCAGTAGCACCTGATGAAGCTGACGCAGATTCAGTTTGTTGGGCAGGTTTTTCTTCTGCTGCTGTATCAGATGATCCTTCTAGTTCAACTTCCATAATTGCCGAACCTTCTGAAACTTTATCACCAACATTTACAGTTAGTTTAACAACCTTACCAGCTACTGGGGATGGGACCTCCATACTAGCTTTATCAGTTTCTAATGTAATTAAGGAATCTTCTTCAGCGATAACATCACCTTCAGCAACATTCACTTCAATTACATCAACACTATCATAATCCCCAATATCAGGAATCTTAACTATCTCTATAGACATTTATATCTCCTTACCGATTAGCTATAAAATGGAGCTACACGCTCTGGGTCTATATTGTACTTTTTAATTGCTGCTTTAACTTCACTAGCTTCAACTTTACCATCTAAGTGTAAAGCATATAATGAAGCAACAACCACATGATACCTATCTACTTCAAAGAAGCTACGCAAAGCTGCTCTACTATCAGATCTACCATATCCATCTGTACCTAAGCTTACAAATGTGCTTGGTATAAACTCTCTAAGCTGGTCAGTATATAGCTTAATATAATCAGTAGATGCAACAACTGGACCTTGCTCATTTTTAAAGCACTGTTCGATATAGCTTTCTTTCTTTTTATCCGTTGGATGAAGCATATTTGTTCTTGCTACATCTTTAGCTTCTCTATAAAGTTCATTTGCAGAAGTCATACTCCAAACATTAGAAGTTATACCATACTCTTCTTTTAACATTTTAGAGGCTGCTTCAACTTCTCTTAAGATAGTACCAGAACCCATTAATTGAACATGTTTATCAGCAGGTTTGTTATCTTCTAGTTTGTATAAACCTTTAAGAATACCTTCTTCAACACCTTCAGGCATTGCTCTATGAGAATAGTTTTCATTCATCACTGTAATATAGTAGAAAACATGCTCACCATTTACATACATTCTCTTAAGGCCATCATCCATAATCACCGCCAATTCATATGCATATGTTGGATCATAAGATATACAACCAGGAATAAGTCCTGCTTGAATATGACTATGTCCATCTTCGTGCTGTAGACCTTCACCATTTAGAGTCGTACGACCAGATGTCCCACCAAGTAAGAAACCTTTTGCCATAGAGTCAGCAGCAGCCCATGCAAGATCACCAAATCTTTGGAAACCAAACATTGAGTAATAGATCATAAATGGAATCATAGGCACTTTATGTACACTATAAGAAGTAGCTGCTGCTAACCAAGAACTTAAGCCACCCTGCTCATTAATACCTTCTTGAAGAATCTGACCATCTACAGCTTCTTTATAGAACATAACTTGCTTTTTATCTTCTGGTACATACTGCTGGCCTTGTGGATTATATATGCCTAATTGTCTAAATAAGCCTTCCATACCAAAAGTCCGTGATTCATCAACTGTGATCGGTACAATATGTTTACCAATATTTTTATCTTTTGCTAGGTGAGACAATATCCTAACAAAAGCAGTTGTTGTAGAAAACTCTCTATCACCACTATCATCTAACAGGTTCTTAGCAAACTCTTTGTAACTAGGAACTTCTAGAGCTTGATTATTTTCTAATCTCTTAGGAATATAACCACCTAAATCTTTTCTCTTAGAGTGAAGATATTTCATCTCAGGAGAATTCTCATCTAGTTTGATAAGCTTATAGTTCTCAACATCATCTTTTGTTGCTGGAACATCAAATCTATTTTTAATATGCTCAAGTGCATCTGTATCTAGCTTTTTAACATTATGAGCAATATTTTTTGACTCACCCCACTCACCTAAACCATAACCTTTAACGGTCATAGGTAGTATAAGTATTGGACGGCCATTCTTAGTTTCTGTAGCTTTTTTATAAGCAGCATAGATCTTTAATGGATCATGACCACCACGACGAAGAGAAGCAATATCAGCATCAGACATATCTTTAGCTAAAGCTTCTAAATCTTCATCACCACTAAATACAACATTACGACATTCAGCTCCACCATGAGCCTTGATCGTATGGAACTGTCCATCATTAAGTTCACTTAATCTCTGCGCTAATTTCTTACCGCCTTTTGGATCTTGTAATAATTTATCCCAGTCACTACTCCAGAGGACTTTGATAACATCCCAGCCAGCACCCATAAATGAGTTAGCGAGCTCTTCAACAATATTACCATTACCATTTACAAGACCATCTAACCTTTGTAGATTACAGTTAATCACAAAAATAAGGTTATCTAGACCTTCTCTACCAGCTCTAGTGATAGCACCCATTGATTCAGGTTCATCCATCTCACCATCACCACAGAAAGCCCAAACTTTACGATCTGCAGTTTCAGCTAGTCCTCTAGCTTCTAAGTACTTCATAAATCTCGCTTGATAAATAGCTTGAAGAGGCCCCAAGCCCATAGAAACTGTTGGGAACTGCCAGTATGTAGGCTGTAAATGTGGATGCGGATATGAAGATACTGCATTTTCACCATCAAAAGCTTGTCTTCTAAAGTTTTCCAACTGCTTCTCTGTTATTCTTCCTTCTAAGAATGAACGTGCGTAAACAATTGGTGAAAGATGACCTTGATAGAATATTAAATCACCTGCATGATTATCATTTGGTGCTTTCCAGAAATGGTTAAAACCAACCTCGTAAAGAGTCATAGCTCCAGCACCAGTACCAATATGGCCACCTATCGAACCGTCTTTCTTGTTAGCTGCTGCAACCATAACAGCAGAGTTCCATCTATTTACAGCTTCAATTCTCTCTTCTAGCTCCATATCTCCTGGATAACTAGGCTGCTCACTAACATCAATAGAGTTAATGTAGTTCTTAACTTTAGCTGTAGAATAAGCACTTTGTATGCCCAATTCAGAACCTTTAGTCAAAAGCTGTTCAAATAAAAACTTAGCTCTATCAACACCTTCTCTTTTAACGACATCTTCAAAAGCCTCAAGCCATTCTTGAGTTTCCAAAGCATCAATATCTTTAGTGAAATCCGACATCCTTTGTCCTCCGAATTAATCGAATATTAACGAAATTAAAAACTTATTTGTTTGATTATAAGTTAATAGGTAAGCAACATCAACTATATAACGCATTTCTATGGTTATACGTAAGGACACTACTCAAAATTAACAAACAAAAAAGTTTATTTAGCCCAAATAAAAAGTCTCGACACTAAACATCAACCATAAGATTCTTAGTTTTATCGCTCTATAGAGTAAGTTTTTTCTAGCTTTTATTCTCTAAAAAGAAATATATAAGATTTTCTAGCGTACAATACTTGAGGGCTTTAGAATTTATACTTTTAGAGTACAAGATATAGACATTTAAAATCAATATATTAAGAGCAAACTTTCAATACTTTCGTAATTAATTTTTAAGAATACTTATCACAATAGATAATCAACATTATCATCATTATCAAAAGATTCTAAGATAAAATCAAAATTTAAAGAAAAACCTATAACCTTAAATACCTCAGCAAGCTTATCATTTAAAAGAAGATCTTTTATATCATTATTATATCTTAGTTGGTCTTTTTGACTTAAGCTTCTAGAGTGCTCTGTAAAAACTTCTGATATACGCGATCTTTTTAAAAAGTTTGCTTGAGTCATGTAACCATCAAGTTCAAAACCAACTTCAGTTGCTGCTTCAGCAACAGTTGTGAAATCAACATGAGCTGTAATATCTTGCTCGCCAATATTAATAAATGGATCAAAATTGACTTTATGATGATGGTAACAAGCTAAAGTCCCCATAGTTCTTTCTTTGGAATAGTACTCAGATCGGTTATAACCATAGTCACATAAAAAAACAATACCTTGAGATATGCTATCTTTTAATGCTTTGACCCAGGGACGTATCCAAGTATTTATTTCGCTAGTATAACCTTCCTCAAAGGTCACACCATCATCTAAAATTCTACTCGCCTCTGAAGTAAATCGATTGTCATTGCTTGGCATATCAGCAAATTCAAACTGGTCACTACCTTTAATTACGACGCCTTGTTGAAAAAGTTGACCCTCTTTTAATTTAAAAACATCTACAGGCATAGCATCTAAAACTTCATTAGCAAAAACTATAGCTTTTATTTTTTGTTCAGGCAGTTCATTTAACCAAACAACCCTGTCAAATAAGTTAGGTATATTTTTTCTTATATACTTTTGCTGTCTTAATTTAAGATCATTACTTAGCTCAATTATTATATACTTCTCTGGCAATTGTCCTAGTTTCGATAGCTCATCCATACAGTCTGTAGCAAACTTACCATTACCTGCACCAAACTCTATAATACAAGTATCACTGCCAAGCTTGGATAATACTAGCGCAAACTGTCTTGCAAAAGTTCTTGCAAAAAGTGAACTTTGAGTTGTCGCCGTTACAAAATCCCCTTGAGATGAAATTTTATCTTTTGATCCTGAGTAGTATCCAACTTCTGGATAATAGAGAGCCAATTGCATAAATTCTCTAAATGAAATTTGATCTGCCTTGCTGATTTTATCTGAAATAATTTTTTTTAAAATCAAAATATTCTATTATTATAAGCTATGAAATTAGCTGTATTTTAAAGTTAAAAGCTTTTTTAATCAAAAAAATGTGACTTTTTTTAAAAAAAATATTAAAATTTCTCCTCAAATAATTTGTTTTACTTAAGTTATTAATATAATGAGTGTAATAAGAACTTTTCCAATCGGTATAACAGGCGGTATAGCTAGCGGCAAATCAACAGCTACAAAAATCTTAAAAGAAAAAATGGATTTAAATGTTGTTTGTGCTGATACTATAAGTAGAGAAATCACAAAAAAAGCTTCTGTGATCAAAAACATTACTGAGAAATTTGGTAGTGATATAGTGGTAAATAAGCAAATAAATAGAGCTATGTTACGTGCTATTATCACTGAATCAAAAGAAGCTAAAAAATGGTTAGAAGATTATCTACACCCTGTTATAAACAGAGAGATAAAAAAGCAAGTCAGAGAATCTGAAACTGCTATGACGATCGTAGATATCCCACTTTTAGGCCCATACAATATTCGTCACTATGATTATCTAAAAAAAGTGATCGTTATCAAAGCAGATCTTGAAACTAGAATTAGAAGACTTATGGAGCGTGATGGTAAAGATAGACAGCAAGCTGTTGCATTTATAAACCTTCAAATTTCAGATAATGAAAGAGAAAAAATTGCAGACTACACAATTGATAATACAAACTTAAATGATCAAGAACTAGAAGAGAAGTTAATTGAAACAATTAATGGCATAACTAACTTGACTAATTAAAAACAAGCATTTATAATACATCTCACTTTTGCACCCATAGCTCAACTGGATAGAGTACTCGGCTACGAACCGAGCGGTTAGGGGTTCGAATCCCTTTGGGTGTGCCATAGTTTCAAGCGGGAATAGCTCAGTGGTAGAGCACAACCTTGCCAAGGTTGGGGTCGCGAGTTCGAGCCTCGTTTCCCGCTCCACTTTTTTTCATAAATTCCTTATTAAAAAAATCTTAATATGCTAAAATTCACTTTGAATAAAAGCTTTATTAATATTTCTTTTTTATAATACGGAATCTTAAAAATGTCACAAAAAATTATTTTAACGGGAGTTACTCCTTCAGGAGTTCCTCATTTAGGAAACTATATCGGCGCAATTAAACCAGCAATTGAAATGATCCATGATGAAAACTGTAAATGCTTATACTTCATTGCTGATCAACATTCTTTAATTAAATTATGGGATAAAAAATTACGTCAACAATACATATATGAAATAGCATCTTCTTGGCTTGCTCTCGGGCTTGATCCTGATAAGGCTGCTTTTTATCGCCAGTCTGATATTCCTGAAATCATGGAACTAACTTGGATAATAAGCACTACAACATCAAAAGGTTTATTAAACCGTGCTCATGCCTATAAGGCTCTAGTAGATCAAAATATGCAAGAGGAAAATGTTGATCCTGATAAAGGTATAACTATGGGACTTTTTAATTATCCTGTTCTTATGGCTGCAGATATTTTAATGTTTGATGCAGATCTAGTTCCTGTAGGTAAAGATCAAATTCAACACATAGAAATTGCAAGAGATATAGCAAATCGCTTTAACCATATCTACAAAAAACCTGTTCTTAAAGCGCCTCAGGCTTTTACAAATGAAGATAGCCAAACTATACTGGGCTTAGATGGTCGTAAGATGTCAAAAAGCTATGATAATACTATACAAATATTCTCAACAGAGAAGAAACTGAGAAAACAAATAATGAAAATTATTACTAATTCTCAGCTACCAGAAGAGAAAAAAGATCCTAATAATTGTACAGTATTCTCAATATATAAAAGTATCGCCTCTGAAACAGAGATTGCTTCGTTAAAAGATAAATATTTAGCTGGCGGCCTTGGTTGGGGCGATGCCAAACAGATACTATTTGAAAAAGTAAATGAGTATCTAGCTGATGCTCGTGAAAAATATGAGTACTACATAAACAATCCCAAAGTTGTTGATGAGATACTCTCTCAAGGAGCTGCAAAGATTCGTCCTTCGGCTATTAACAAGCTTAAAGAAATTAAAGATATTATAGGAATGTAAGGCACATGCAGAAGTTTGATAATATAATTATTGCTAACTACAGCATACATTCCTTAGGTCTAATATGTTGGGCAAAGCAAAATTTAAAAGATAACTTCTGTGTTTTATCTGTAGACACTGGTTTTGCAGCTGATGGTTGGAATGATTATTTAGATGAAGTTTTTAACTGGCTTAACCAAGAGAATATACAATATTTCCATCTAACATCAGAAAATAGTTTTCAAGAGCTAGTCTTAGCACGTAAACAGTTTCCCTCACAGCAATTTAGTTGGTGTGCCGGCTTCCTAAAAGGTATAACATTATTAAATAAGATTGATGAACTTGACCCTGATGGTGAAGCTAATATTTTACTAAGTCACCGTAAAGACTTATCAAAAGTATCACAATTGTTAAAAAATCTTGATGAAGAAGAAAGATACGATTATAGAGCCTTAAAATACCCACTTTTAGATAAAAAACATGAGGAAATCTTAAAGCTAACCCAAAACTTACCATTTAAGCCTACATATCATAGTTTGGAGTGTCAGCCTTGTATTCATATGACTCAGGATGAGTTTAAAAACATATCTTACCAAGATATAAAAAAAGTAGCTGAATTAGAAAATAAAACAAATAGCTTTATGTTTAATAAGAGTAAATTTAATGATCTAAACGATGATTTTTTTATACAAAACACTATTTTAGAAGAGCTATCAAAGGCCTGTAGTTGGGAGTACAGCTGCGGCCTATAGAGGAACGTAATTTATGAGTGAATATTTCTTATTTAGCTTATTAACTGTTGTAGCAGCGTTAATGAGTTATATTAATACTAAATTTTTAAAACTGCCTAAAGCTATCGGTCTAACAATTCTCTCAATAACCTTCTCTGCATTATGTGCATCTCTACTAAGTGATACAAACTTTCTTGTCGTTGCATTATCAAGCTTTGATTTTAAAAAAACAGTTCTAGATGGAATGTTGTCATTCTTATTATTTGCAAATGCTTTACATTTTAATATGATTGACCTTAAGAAAGAGTTAAAAGCAGTTTTTGGCCTAGCTAGTATCGGGTTATTACTATCAGCGATTACTACTGCAGTTTTGATATATGGATTGTGTTTATTAGTTAACTTTGATATTAGCTTTGGATATTGTTTAGTCTTTGGTGCACTAATATCTCCAACAGATCCAATAGCAGTAATTAGTACATTAGCTGGTAATAAATCAATACCAAAACATATAAAAACTCGCGTAGTTGGCGAATCATTATTTAATGATGCTACTGGAATTGTACTTTTTGTTGTACTTTCAAATATCTTCTTTTTTGGTAGTGGTGGTGAGTTTGGTAATGCTATAAGCAGTTATAGTAGTATTAATACATATATTTGGTTAATAACTAAACAAATTGCTACTGAAGCTGGTGGTGGTATTATTCTAGGCTATATATTTGCTCAAATAGCCCTTATTTTCTTAAAAACTAATAGAGACTCTGAAACCTCTATCTTTGTAACACTTGCTGTTGCTAGTATGGGATATGTGATCGCTCATAGCCTACATGTATCAGGGCCTATTGCCATGGTAGTTGCAGGACTATTTATTGGCAATAATCTTTCTGAATCTAAAAAGAATTACCCCGAGCAAGTTGATAAAGTAGATAAGTTCTGGACGGTTATTGATAATATGCTTAACTCATTTTTATTTATACTTATTGGCTTAGAGTTAACTAGTATTCCATTTAATATATCGGCTTTTTGGGTTGGTGTTGCAGGTATATTCATTGTAACTTTTGCAAGGTTAATTAGTATTTCAATACCAATAACAGCTATTGATAAAAAGCTCACCAAAGGTTCCGCAAAGGATAATCTCTTAGTAGCATGGTCTGGTGTTAGAGGAGGTATTTCTCTAGCATTGGCACTTTCACTACCAGATGAAGGCCATGTTATTGTAAGTATCACATATACTGTTGTAATTCTTTCAATACTAGCCCAGGGATCAACATTAAAAATAGTCGTAAATAAGATCTATCCTCCTAATCTTGCTAAAAAACCTGCAAATACTGTAAATCAATAAATTTAAAAATCATAACTATTCATATTTATGATTGTAGTAAGCTTTTCCAAGGTATTTTACTAAATAATTATCAACCTTAATCGCCCCGGGAGTTGAGTCAGTTGGTCTACGTGGGTTAACTCTATCATTAATCCATGCATTATTGTCCCAACCTTTTGTTGTCTGTATACATTCTTTAACAAAATCTTTTATCAAATAGCGATCTTGAATCTGCATACACCCTGTTATAAATAAGTCTACATATGACTGAATAATAGGGAACTCTTGATTAGGTTTTTTAATTGCACTTGGCTGTTGTGCATATATCCAATAAGTACCTTTTTGTAAATTCTTTAAGCCTAACGATTGTATATCAGTTGCTGGAATTTTATATCTACAATAATCAACTTCTCTTTTATCAGCTGAATTCATCCCATCTGAATTAACTGGATAATAAACCGCATTTAAATGAGCTCCTTGTTGTGGTACAACCAGAAGAGCAGTGGTTCTATAAGACCCATCAGCTCTTAGCCCCCAAACTCTCTTAAAGTTTTTAACTTTCACTGGATAAACATTCTTAGCTTTAGGATTTGTTCTCATTCTCGAAGAATCATTCATTAAGCTACCATAACCAACTATAAAATTTTGTTCATTTGAGTTTATTTGTGGGTGACACTCATCTGCAAAACTTGAAACAGCTAAAGCCAAACCTGCTGTATATAAGAATATTTTTTTCATAATCATAGATCCATCAACAAAAAGCTCTATATAGGGAGCTTCTTTTTTTATAAAAGTTTATATTTAGGATATCTTAGTAAAAGCTATATTACACCTATTAATACCAATATATTATTATGGAGGTTAAATAGTTATCTAAACCGACACTAAAATAAATATCTATTAATTATTGGACTAGTTCCTTTCTTAACGCAATATTTTAGCTAACTATAAGAACATCTCTTTTATCATTGTTTTAGGAATATAGTTACCATTCATTTTTAGAAAGCAGATTCCATCTTCATACTTTGACACTGTATTCATATTTTTAGCAATATCTTCACATTGATTTTTTTTATAGCGACTATTTCCTATTTCAAAATACATTAGTATAAAGACTAGTAACAATACTAAAAGTAAAGATATCGTAATATATAAAAATACTTTTTTCATATAGCCTCTTTTATAAAAGCTGATAAGATCTAAGCTTCCTACCAATTAATAATTTGTACGTAATCTTGAATTATTTGCACCATTATATGCATAATTCTGAAAGCTCTCTGTTGATGACATTAAGCTCTCATAGTGATGATTACGACCATAAAAATCATAATAATTATCTGTATATTGTTCAGGGAAAGACGACTGAAGAGTATCTTGTCCTCTTGGTATATAATAATCAGGACCTTGCGGACTATATCTACGTGATTGATATAAGTCTTTTGAGATATTATTCATATTTACGACAGATATAGGGTCGCTTTGCATATTAAGCTTTTTAGAATCCTTTGACTTAATATTAGAAAAATCTGGGACGCCATTTTCTTCTGTTTTATAAACAGTAGAATATGCATTTAAACTAACTAAAATACCTATAAATAATATCAATACTCTCATTTTAGCTTTTTATAAAGTTATTGTTATTCTTTAATATTGCCAAAGCTTGATTATAATCACAATCATTTAGTATCATAACTATAGCTAATTTAACTGATTTATTAGCTTTTACATAAAAACTTTGAGCTATATCATAATCAACACCTGTAGCTTCACATATAATTCGCTTTGACCTCTCAACTAACTTCTCATTTGTTGGTTTAACATCCACCATAAGATTCTGATAAACCTTTCCTACAGATACCATAGATAATGTTGATATCATATTTAGAATAAGTTTCTGTGTAGTTCCAGATTTTAACCTTGTTGAGCCAGTTAAGACTTCTGGACCAGGTACAGCTTCTATATGAAGTGCAGCATATTGTGATATTTTAGCTTGTTTTGTACAACTTACAGCTACTGTTTGAGCTCCAACATCATTAGCATATTCTAGAGCCCCTATAACATATGGAGTTCTACCACTAGCAGCTATCCCTATAACAACATCCTTGTTTGTTAAGCCTATCTGCTTTAAGTCTTTTTGGCCAAATTCCGGATCATCTTCAGCACCCTCTTGAGCCTCGATAAAAGCCTTTTCACCTCCTGCTATAAGACCAACCACAGTATTATAATCAACACTAAAAGTTGGTGGGCACTCTACAGCATCTAATATACCTAGTCGACCACTTGTTCCTGCTCCTACATATATTATCCTGCCACCATTTTTCAAGGCTTGTGAAGATTTTGTAATTACTTTGACAATATTTTCATGCTGCTCCTTTAGAGCTTCTATAACATTATATTCTTCATCTATCATCAAACTAACAGCATCTGAAATAGGCATTGAGTCAAGCCCAAAACTTCTTTGATTTCTTTTTTCAGTATTTACATTATCTAATATACTCATATTATTACCTTTTTAACTATTCCTAATGGATAAAGATATTTGCTATCTAGATAGACAGGTTCGCTAACAACTTCCTCATCCTCAACTTCATTATCTTTAGAATTATCTACCTGAGCATGAAATTGATCATTTATTTCGTTCTCATCTTTAGGCTCAGCCTCATCGCCAAGCTCATCTCTAATTTCTTGTACCTTTAAAGCTAAAGCATTTGGCTGAATATAAATTTTATTTATAGTATTTTTAATAGCATCAAAATCAGCTAAAATCTGTGGTGATTCAAAATTGCTAAGAGGAACCTCTTGTAGCTCTTCCAAATCAGAATTTAACTGAATCACCTTACTATTTGTAAAAACAAATAAGTAACCAAACTTTGGTACAATTAACTGAATTATATCACCAGATTGTTCTTCGTTTTGTGAGTTATCTGATACTGGTATAACATCATCACTAGTACCTCCAAAATCAAACTCTTTTTCTAAGCCATTTGAACCATAATCAAGAGGCTCAAAACCTCCATAACCCTTAATATACTCATATCTATGAATCTTAGTTGGTTCAAAAGTTATAATATACATAGAATTTTCATCTTTTGATATTATAACAGGGGTACCGAATGTCTCGCCATCAATGTAAGTATCTAAGCTTTTACCAACCCTATGATCACCATTATAACTAAAATCACTTACACCCATAAGACTTTTACTTTGACTATTCGGATGAAAAATAAGTATCATATTGGCATTAAGATTATTAGCTGTATCCGGTACTAAAAGCTTAATATTTTCATCGCTTAGTTTTGCTTTAAATGCTACTGTATCAGCCAACCTAAGAGTATAGTTCTCATTTGTTCTTGAGTACTTTGAGTAATAAACCTCTAACACCTCTCTATTTCCCTTCTTTTTAGCAGCTTTTCTAACTAGCATAAGCTGCGGAGGCTCATCAACTTCATCAAAATACCATACAGCGTCAAAAATATTATCTTTAAGAAACTGTCCTCCTGATGAACCTTTAGTCCCTCTTTGGATAACAGCTCGCCACTGGCCAATATCATTACCTAACTCTTCATTATCAGCAGCTAGACCTTTAACATCTTCGTTTAGTATATCATCTAACAAAAAATGCGTAGTAAATAACTTGTCAGTATCATATAAAAGTAAATATAAGCTCCACTTCCCTTTCTCTAAGTTCCAACCAACTTTAACCTTGTAGTTAACCCCCATAGTCTCTGGAATAGCAACACCAATCTTAGCTTTCTCAGTAAATATATTTATCTGTCTATTCTGTTTCTGAATGAAACCGATAAAACCTTTAGCTTTATCTTTAATTGTACCGTCATTAGCTAAGCGATATGTTCTTGCTCTATAATCATTAATAGCAGCTGTATTTATCATTGGTACATTTATTGCAACGAATTCTCCTCCAAAATTTTGATAAAGATTAGCAATTAATGCGTTATAGATAATTCTTTCTTTTAGATCTACCGTTGCACCTAAGTTAAATGCCTCATATATCGCATTATAACTATTATACTCTTGTGATTGGAAAAGCTCGGCATTATTACCTTTAGGAAAGAATGATGAAATACCATCATCATCAACAGTTACCTTAAATTTGCTATCTCCAACGACAAACTCATTTGATTTCGTAAAATCTATATCATCTTTAGCATTTAATATATAAGTTTCACCAAGTACTTTTTCATTACTATTTTTAATAATACTTTTAGTAGTAAGTAGCCCCATCTTAAAAGTGTATAAAAGGCCCGTCAATAGCACCATAACAACAAATGAAAATATTAAGGCCATCAACAATGCTGAGCCTGATTTTTTAGAGTTTAAACTTTTACGTAGCCTTTGCATTTATGCATCTCCTACCAAAAATATCTTACTAGTCGGCTGACCAGAAACTTTAAAAGAAATCTTTAATGCTGCAATTGTATCACTTCTGACATTAATGGGGTCTTTTTCTATCTCTTGCCAATTTAGCTCAGCATCTCCCTTATGCACATCAGAGTTCAAAACATATTCAATCTTTAAATCACTAACATTACTTATCAACTCATACATTGATGAATCATCTGAATTCTGCTTTATATATTCATATAGTGAGTAAAGCTCTTTACCATCTTTATCTTTTTTACCATTATCTGCAACAAAGAAAACCTCTAAAACATACTTACCAACATAATCCCCTACTTTAAATTTATTTTCAATACGAGTAGTAGTTGAGACAAAATCTCCTGTTATAGCTCCAGCCTTTACCAAATCGCATTCAAATGCATTACATAAAACTAAATAGTCATTAATAGAGATATCTCTTTCTGGTGATCTATCCTTTTGGAAATCATTTACTTTAAAGATATTATTTGAAGAATTTGTTTTTAAACTAGAGTCTAAACTACTTCTTTGAATTATAAGATAATCAGTATCCTGCTCAACACAATATATCTCTTTATTAAGGTTCATACTTCTTAAATCATTCTGTTCAGCCTTGCGTTGCTGACAGGCTTCGGCAGATAAAGTTAGACCTTCAGGTAAGCTTGAAACTCCTTCGATAGGAGCCTTACCTATCGAAATAATCCCCATTTTACCAAAGATATCTCCAAGGTTATCCCCGGAGTTATCCACAAGCTGTTGATGCAAATCTCCATATTTTGTGATATAGCCTGCATGACCTATAGCATTATAAAAGATTTGTTTAACCATTAGCTGATCAGTATTTATTCTATGTCTTTCACTAAGTTTTGTATATTGTTGCTTCATATTGAAGTAAATGCCCAAAGCCATTGACATAACTACAGCTGCTATAACCATTGACACCATTAACTCTGGCAAGGTAAAACCAGATATGTTATTGCTCTTTTTGATTATCACTTTGCTCTACCTCTCGCTGTATAATTTTGACTCTATCAGCGACGCCCATAGTATCGTCAAAAGCAGCTATATTAACTAGTTTATAGATCACCTTAACATTATTTGCAGCTTCTTTTTGTTGTTTTTTATCAGCTTTTTCAGCCATTTTTTTGATATCAGCAATACTGTATGAATTAAATCTATCCACAGACTTTTTCTCTTTTATAGGCTTTGCTTTATTTTCTACTGTAAGAACTACAGTTTTTTTGAATTCTATGCCATCTTCGGTTTTAGAATCATCAAAAACTCCTGTAAGACGATAGATATTTACCCTTTCATCAAGAATTGACGCAATCTCATCTTTTTTATTTTCGAGGGTTATATTGATTAGGATACTATTTAGAAGAAGAAAACCTGAAGAAAGGACAAATAACAAAATCATTGCAGCTAGCATTGATTCTACAATACCAAACCCTGCCTGTGATTTTGTCACTTGTAAGTTCATAAATCATATTAGCTTATAAACTAAGCCTCCTTAAATCGGCCAAAAGACATCAATTTATCATATCTTTTTGAATTTCTTTGCTCAACAGACATCGCTGATAGCTCTTTTAGCTCAATAGCCAAAGCTTTTCTAATATTAGCAGCAGTAGATTCATAATCTCTATGAGCTCCACCTAAAGGCTCTGGGATAATGCCATCAACAATCTCAAGCTCTTTTAAACGATCAGAAGTTATATTCATCATTTGTGTAACTTCAGAAGCCTTTTCTGCTGTTTTATGCAAGATAGAAGCACAACCTTCTGGAGAAATTGTCGCAAAGTAGCTGTATTGAAGCATAAGTAACTTATCACCAACACCAATACCTAATGCACCACCAGAACACCCTTCGCCAATCACTGTACAGATAACTGGAACTTTAAGTGCACTCATTTCAAATAAATTTCTAGCGATAGCTTCACTTTGACCGCGCTCTTCTGCTTTGATACCAGGATAAGCACCTGGAGTGTCAATGAAAGTTATAACAGGCATATTAAACTTCTCTGCTAACTTCATTAAACGTAAAGCCTTACGATATCCTTCTGGATGCATCATACCAAAGTTATGTTTAATCTTACTCTTAGTATCACGACCTTTTTCTTGTCCTATAACCATTACCGGGACATTATTTAATTTTGCAAGACCTCCAATAACAGCTAAATCATCACCAAATGCTCTATCACCATGAAGCTCTTGAAAATCAGTAAAAACTAATGGTAAAAGGTCTTTAAAATAAGGCCTATCTGGATGACGCGATAACTGAACTACCTGCCAATCTGTAAGCTTAGAATAAGTTGACTCCATTAACTCCAATCTTTTTTTATTAAGCTTTTTAAGCTCGTTCTCTGTCTTTTCATCTTCAAAGACATGAGATAAAGACGTAATCTTATCTTCAACTTCTTTAATTTTTGACTCAAAGTCTAAATAATTCATTTTCTATTTTCTCCTTTCAAATGCAAATCAATTCATAAAAATAGCTACAGATATTCTAAAGTATTTTGATAAAATAAAAAAGATAGCAGTGAATGATTTTCAAAGTTTGTTATATCAAGTAGATGTAATATAATCACTCACATACAAAATATTCTAAATTAGTTTTATGCAAGATATTTCTCATCATACACCGATGATACAACAATACCTAAAAATCAAAGCACAATATCAAGATATCCTGCTATTTTACCGTATGGGCGATTTTTATGAATTATTTTTTGATGATGCTAAAAAAGCGGCTAACCTTTTAGATATAACTCTTACAGCTCGTGGCAAATCTAATGGTGATCCTATACCTATGGCTGGTGTACCTTATCATGCGGCTGAAAGCTATATTGCAAAGATTGTCAAAAAAGGACTTTCTATAGCAATATGCGAACAAACAGGTGATCCTAATACTTCCAAAGGACCTGTTGAGAGAGACGTTGTAAGGATAATAACGCCAGCAACAGTTTCAGAAGAGGCTTTCTTAGATACAAATGCCGATAGTATATTACTAAGCATTTATGTAAAAAATGATAAATATCACTTAGCTTATACTAGCTATACTCAAGGTAAAATATACTTATTAAATAAAATAAATAATTTAATCGAATTAAAGAACGAGGCTCTAAAACTTTCTCCTCAAGAGATTATCACCAACTCTCAAGAGCTTAAAGAACAAGATATATTTGAAAAACCTCTTAAAGTCTTAGAAGAATGGTTCTTTAGTGGCTTTGAAGCAAAAAAACATATCTCTGATTCTCTTGATATAAGTCTAGCGACTAATGTTTTAAAACAATATAAAACTGAACAAATAGTCACTATAGGCGCAATACTTGGCTATCTTGCCACGACACTTAAAGATACACCAAGACATATTACAGATATTAGTTTTAATGAAGATGAACAGATACTCAACATAGATATTAATAGCAGAATAAACCTTGAACTTGATAATAACTCCAAAAGTAGCTTACTTAACATAATCGATAAGTGTAAAACAAGTCTTGGCAGTAGATTATTACGAAGATATTTTAAAAACCCTACAAAAAACCTAGATAAAATACACTTACGCCATAATATTATTGATAATTTTAAAGAGGATCATCACTTCTTAAAACTCCAAGAAGTGCTTAGCTACATTAATGATATTGAAAGAATAATTTCGCGCGTTGCTTTAGGAACTGTAAAGCCTAAGGATTTAGTATCTCTTCAAAGCTCTCTTAGACAGCTACCAAAACTCAAGAAACTCTTATCTGAGAGAAAAATTAAAGAAGTACAAAGCTTAGATAATGGCGTATATCAGCTTGATGAATTAGTTGAGCTTTTAGATAAAGCTATTATAGAAAACCCTCCTGTAACTATCCGTGATGGTGGTGTTATTAAAGAAGGTTTTGATAAAGAGCTTGATGAGCTTAAAAGTATAAAAGATAACTCTTATGATTTTTTATTAAAATTTGAACAATTACAAAAGCAAAAAACTGGCATTAGCACTCTTAAAGTTGGTTATAACCGCGTACATGGCTATTATATAGAACTATCTAAACAATATGCTGATCAAGTCCCTGCTGAGTATACCAGAAGACAAACTCTAAAAGCTAGTGAGCGTTATATCACAGAAGAATTAAAAGATTTTGAAGATAAAATTCTTTCATCAAAAGAAAAGGCTCTAGCTCGAGAAAAATTAATTTATGACTCTCTACTAAAGAAAGTACTAGAATACTATAATCAAATTCAACAAACAGCTGAAAGTATTGCCCAAGTAGATGTTCTAGCCAATTTTGCTGAAAGAGCTATCAAACTAAGTCTTAGACAACCAAACTTTAACAACCACGGTAAGTTAGATCTTAAGGAAGTTCGCCACCTTGCTATAGAGCAAAATATTGATGAACCATTTATTCCCAACAATACATCGCTAACAAAAGACACTCATACTCTAGAGATAATCACAGGTCCAAATATGGGTGGTAAATCAACATATATGCGTCAAGTTGCTCAGCTAATATTCTTAGCTCATCTTGGCTCATTTGTACCTGCAAGCCATGCAGACATTTGTGATATCGATACTATCTATACAAGAATAGGCGCTTCTGATGACATTTCAAGTGGTAGATCTACATTTATGGTTGAAATGACTGAGACGGCTTATATTTTAAATAATGCATCAAGTAATTCTCTAGTAATAATGGATGAAATAGGTCGAGGAACTAGTACTTTTGATGGTTTATCATTAGCAGAAGCTTGTGCTGAAAAATTTGCTAAAATTGGTGCTTTTACACTATTTGCAACCCACTATTTCGAGCTTACAGAACTTGTAAACAAATACACTAATATAAAAAATATTCACTTTGAAGCTAAAGAGTATAAAGATAATATTTACTTTATGCATAAAGCTGTAGAAGGTGCTGCAAAGAAATCTTATGGAATACAGGTTGCTAAACTAGCAGGTATCCCTTCAGATGTCCTAAAATCTGCTAAGCAGAATCTACATAAGCTTGAAAATAAACAACCTATAATAAAAGATGTCAATCAAGCCCAAACTTCTTTAAACCTAGATGACTCAAGCCATCAATCTGACTTACTCAAAGAAAAGCTTAATAGTATTGATATAAACAACATAACTCCAGTTGATGCATTGAATATACTTTTTGAATTAAAAAATTTTTAATTTATTACATAAGCTTTTCTAATTTGCTATAATTCCCAAGTTATAACTTATAAATTTTCTAGGAAAACCTATGCAAAACAATGAAAATCAACCTTCATTCTTAATTCAAAAAGTTTACACAAAAGATACGTCTCTTGAAACTCTTAATTCACCAGAATGTTTCAAAGATCAGTGGAATCCTAACTCTGACTTTAATATTGATATAAATACAAAAAAGCTTGATAATGAAAACTTCGAGCTTGATCTAACTATCACAGTAACAACAAAAAATAATGACGCAAACGTATATATTGTTGAAGTTACTCAAGCGGGGATATTTACAATAACAAATATGCCTGAAGATCAAATTGAGTCAGTACTTAATACATATTGTGCTAACACTCTATTCCCTTATGCTAAAAGAGTTCTTGATTCTTCAATTATGAAAGGTGGCTTCTTGCCTCTAAATCTAGCACCTATTAATTTCGATGCTATTTACATGCAGAAAAAAGAGCAACAATCTGAGCAACCTACTCACTAAAACAACTACTACTAAGATATTTCTCAAATGGATAATTCACAAAACAGTTTTATTAAGATTCTAGGGTCCATAATGATTATTATTGGCACCATGATTGGTGGTGGCATTTTAGCTTTGCCTATAATCACAGCAAAACTTGGCTTTGTAATTGGCTCTATCCTTATAGTCCTTATATGGAGTATAATGACCTACACCGCAGTTGTTATAGCTGATATATCTTGCTCTATGCCTTATGGTAGTAGCTTTAAAACAATTGCAGAGAAATATCTAGGTAGAGCTGGTGGAGTTGTTGCTAGTATAGCGTTTCTTATACTGATGTACTTTATAAGTACTGCCTATATTTCTGCTGCTGCATCATCACTATCAACAACATTCCCAGATATTAATGAGAATATATCTTCTTTACTTTTTGTAATTATTTTTGGAAGTATCGTAGTTCTTGGAACAAGGTTTGTTGATTATGCCAATAGATTTTTCATAATCTTAAAAATACTTGTTTTAGTTATATTATGTGTTGTTTTTAATCAATATATACAAGCAAAAAACTTATTTGTTGCTCCGGTTGATCTTGGAGTATCTCTAGTTATTGCAATACCTGTTTTTACAACTTCATTTACATCGCACATTATAGTACCTGCTTTATCTGACTACCTTGGTAAAAACACTAAAGATATCAAAAAGGTAATAATAATTGGCAGTATTATCCCTCTTATACTATACATAATATGGGTCTCTACTATTTTAGGAGTATTACCATTACATGGTCCTGTAAGTTTTATGGGTTCGATATTTAATCATATCCCAGTTGATAAAGCTAACATTGGTGATATCCTGATGGCATTAGGTGATAAAGTCAAAACACCAGTTACATCAGCTGTATTACATATATTCACATATGTTGCGATTATGACATCCTTTTTAAGTGTTAATTTATCATTATTTCACTTTAATCTTGACACTTATAAGCTATATAAAACAAAGAAAATTATTGGTTATTCAATAGCTACCCTTCTAACCTTTGCCGTACCACTAATCATAAATCAGCTTGACCCTGACATATTTATATATGCGATGACATGTGTTGGTTTATCAATCGCGGTACTTTTAATGATTATGCCCTCGCTTATGGCTCTTAAAATCCATAATCTTGGTGAAAACTTTAACTATAAAGTATCCAGGTATAAAATCTTGTGGCTAATTTCTTTTATATCTGGTGTAATAGTTATATTATGCGTTGTAATTTAAAATGGCGAATCTAGAACATATTAATACTTTTCTCAACAACCTGTTATATCTTAAAAACTACTCAAAAGAGACTATTAACAACTATAAAAGAGACTTAATACAACTAAACAACACGCTGGGTGAGAGAAATATTATTGACTTAAACTATAATGATATTTCCACATGGATAAAAAAGCTTCATGCTCAAGGAAACTCAAGTAAAACCATACAACGTAAGCTTAGCTCTATTAGAAGTTTTTATAACTTCTTACTAAATAATGAGGTAATAGCCAAAAATCCTACTCTTGGTATTAAAGCTCCTAAAGGAGAAAAAAAACTCCCTAAAGCAATAAATATAGATGAACTAGCATATTTACTTGATATAGCTCCATGTAATGATATCGAAGCTAGAGACATTGCTAGCTTTGATCTTCTATATAGTTGTGGTATCCGTATTAGTGAATTATCTTCAATACAAATTAAAGATATTAATATAGGAGATAAAAATGTTAGAGTTATCGGTAAAGGCAACAAGGAGAGAGTTGTATATTTTGGCGCTAAAACATTAATAAACCTAAAGAGGTGGCTTGATGTTAGAAACTCTTTTAACCCTCAATCTGATTATCTTTTTATCTCTCAAAATGGAAGCCATCTTACAAATAGATCTATCCAAAAGAGATTAGAGATCTTTGCTCAAAAATATGCGACTAAACACATACATCCGCATATGCTTAGACATTCTTTTGCTAGCCATGTATTAGATTCATCTAAAGATTTACTCGCTGTAAAAGATTTGTTAGGTCACTCTGATATATCTAGTACACAGATCTATACACATCTAAATTTCCAGCAATTAGCAGATGTTTTTGATAACACTCACCCTCGAGCAAAGAAAAAATAATGACAATAAATACTCTTGATCAGACAACAATAAACCATATTAATAAACTTATAGAAAATAGCTTTGAATATAACCAGTCAAAGACAGATAAATATCTTTACTATGATGCTGGTATACTAAAACTCTCAAATAAAACCCAAGAGTTATTTATTGATTTTAATAGTAATGAAATTACCAGTAGAATAGATCCAAAATCAAAAAAGTGTAGTGTTGTACAAGCAGTTGAAGGTCGATCAAAAGAAAAATTAAAAATTCTAGATACAACAGCAGGTCTAGGTAGAGATACTTTTACTCTAGCTGCGAGAGGACATCAAGTTACATCTATAGAAAAAGATATTTATATATATCTACTTCTTTGTGATGCCCTAAACAGAGCTTTTAAAACAGAATCAATATCACATATAGCTGAGAATATTACCTTACTAAATCTAGATAGTAATCAGTATATTCTAGATACAAAGCATTCATATGATTGCATATACGTTGATCCAATGTTTCCTCCGCGAAGAAAAAGTGCAAAAGTTAAGCAAGGCATGCAAGTATTACACGAGATTGCATTTAATAATGAAGACCATAATACACAACTTTTAAAAAACATATTAGAAACACAAAAAGCCAAAAAAGTTATTGTCAAAAGACCAGTAAATGCAGAATTTCTCTATGCTAAAAAACCGTCATCTCAACTCAAAGGAAAAACTAATCGATTTGATATCTATAGTTTATAAACTCTTATTTCTCTTTACATTAGTATAAGAAGCTACAAGCAAGACACCTGCAATAAATAAACTAATAGCTGAAATCCAATAACAAGGAATAAACTCCTGGAAGTTTGTAGGAGCTGATTTCATAATAATTGCCGAATTCCCATAACTTACTGCATAACTTATAAATACTACAGCAATAAACAATAGGCCTATGGACATTCTAAGAGCTATCAAAATAGCACCAATCACAAAGAGCATATAACACAAATAATCAAAGCCAAACAAAACATCATAATTTAATATATATGGATTTATATATTTGTACACAACTCCAACCCATATAAGTAAAACAATTAAAGATATTGCTACAGCTACTAATTTCTTTTGTTTTGTTGCTAATACATACCTAGGATCTCTAAGCCATATAACACTAGCAAAGATAGACATAAGTATTTGAGCAGATAAGAAGATAAAAGAGCTCGTTAACCCATACTTACCATAAATAAAAACCTTTATTATCAAGCTAGCCAAGACTAAAATCCATGCAAACCTTATATTTTTAAAAGCTAAGAATGCAAATATCAATAGACAAATATTTGCTATACAGTCATAAATGACATAATCTAAAGTAATCATACTTCTCCCATAGTTTAAAGAATCCTCTTCATAGATTTTAATATAAAAACATATATAATCATAAATATAAAGTTTTTAAAACTAAAGGCTATCATGAAGTATTATCAATTTTTCTTAACGCTAACATTAACTAGCCTTGTTGCAAATTTCTGCTATGCAAATGATACTATTTACACATGGAAAGCAAAAGATGGTAGTACAGTGTTTTCACAGTCAGCACCTATTTTTGAGCAAGAATATGAAGAAGTTGGTGTACATTTTAAAAATAAAATTCATCCAAAATCTCCTGCAGAAAAACAGCTTGCCTCACTTAAGCAAAATAACATGTATATTAAAGAACAAACTACCACAAGTTCTAATAATGATAAAAAATCAAATAGTGTTTTAAATGTAAAAATAATCTCTCCTGCAAATGGAGAAAATAGATTTGTACATAATGAAAAGCTCTCAATAATATTAGAACCAACCCTTACAGCTGAAGATCATCCTATTTTTATTTTAAATGGAATACCTTATCCAGCTCATTTTGAGAATGGAGTATGGAAAGTTAATAGGCCTAATCCAGGACCAGTTAGTATTGCTGTTAAAGGTAGCACTAAAGACCATAGGACTATAAGCTCATCTCAAGAAATTAACTTTAACAGAAAACAAGTCTTCGGCAGATAAAATTCATTTACAAAAACTTTTGATTATTCATAATTTTATATATACTTAACTTAGGTATTACTATATAAGTTTAATAAATGTCAAAGTTTAATAAAGTCATTTTTAGTTTGATGTTTGCAACATGTTCAGTCTCCGCTTTTGCAGATAATGATAATGGGACATCTCAGGTTTATTCTTGGAGATCATCAACTGGAAATGTTGTATTTTCAGAAACAAAACCAAGTGGTGATGTAGACTATAAAGTTATAGAGGTTGGCAAACCAACAGTAATAAACCCTGAAGGTAAACAAAACATCCCTAAAGCTGCTACTGCTACAACAAAAACTGTAAATATAGACCAATCAGACATACAAAAGCTATCAGGATCAACTTTAGCTGAAAGAAATATGCAAACATTAGGTAACGAAAATCAAAACAGTGACTTGGATGTTAAGATAATATCTCCTAAACAAGATTCTAACATTTTCACTAAAGAAGAGCATATTCCGATAATTACCACTCCTGAGATCTCACAAGACGATAAACCTATATTTATGATAAATGGTGCAGCAATACCAGCGACCTTTGAAAATGGACAATGGCAAATAGCTCGCCCAACCCCAGGACAGATTGAGCTAAGTATCGCAGGACAAACTTCAAATGGCATGAATATCCGTTCGGTAAATGAAGTTTCATTTTTTGTCAGAAATGGTTGGTATGCCCAATCAAAAAATACAGGAAATAACTTTGCTGGAGGAAGCAGATAAATTAATTTGAATAATTAATATTTTTTACTCAAACTCATCCCAATTTACTTCTATAAATTTTTCTGGACTATTCTCTTTTAAATGTTTTAAATTAGGGCAATTAGAGGTATGTACAACAACTCCCTTTGAAACACTCATATATCCTTGTATCTGATCAGAGTATGTAGGTTGGCAACATTTAGCTAACTCATACTTCATCCCATCAAAACCTGAAACTAAGATTTTTGAAATCTTCGGTCTACTAGTTATTAATCTTGATCTTTTTTTAATAAGCTTTTCTTCAGCTGAATATGTGTCAATGATATGATTAACAATACTGTTTATTCTTACATTACCATTCTCAATGGCTGCAAATAAGCTATCACTACTCTTCATATTAAACTTAGATGCGACTTCTACAAAATCAATCTCCCTAAGATCATAACCTTTAAGCTCTTTAAGAAGCCTATCCTTTCCTAAAGCAATATTGTCTTCTTTATTCTGCTCATTAAACCATTTAATAACCCTAGATCTATTTCGAGACGAAGATAAATATCCTAACCCCTCAGACGCCCAATCCTTACTTGGATTTGGCTCTTTCTGAGTTAAAATCTCAACCCTATCTCCTGTACTTAGCTTGGTTGTTAAAGGTACTATTTTGCCATTTAATTTAGCTCCTTTAGTACGATGCCCAACCATTGTATGAACAGAGTATGCAAAATCTAAAACTGTTGATCCTTCTGCCAAATCAATCAACTCATTTGCTGGGGTAAAGATATAGAGCCTACTATTAAGCTCTTTAGTAATATCACTATCATCATCGTTAATTTCTCTTTCCCATTCAAGAAGAGATCTTAGCCATGCTACTCTTGCTTCATATGATGCATCAAACTTAACACCTTCTTTATAGCGCCAATGAGCTGCAAATCCTAGTTCTGATTCTTCATGCATCTTATGAGTTCTAATTTGAACTTCAATATTTTGATCTTGGCAATGTACAACAGTATGTATAGATTTATAGCCATTTGGTTTTGGATTTGCTATATAGTCACTAAACTCTTCAGGTATTGGAGAAAAAAGATTATTAACCTCTGCTAAAACTTTATAACACTCATCAACATTATGAGTTATAACTCTTACAGCTGTAATATCATATAAATCATCAAGGCTTTTATAATTTTTATTTTTTAGCTTTTTATATATGCTATAAATATGCTTAACTCTTCCTTGAATTGCACCATCTAAATTATATTTTTTTAGAGCCTGTTTTAACCTAGTTATCACATCATTTAAGAAGCTTTCTCTTTGTTTACGAGTAACTCCTAAATCTTTAGCAATCTCTTTATATTTATCTTGTTCTAAAAAGAAAAATGCCCTATCTTCAAGCTCCCACTTTATAGCTCCTAAACCAAGTCTATTTGCTAAAGGCGCATATATATCTAATGTTTCTCGAGCAATAACACGCTGTGCTTTATCACTTAAGGACTTTAGATGACGAATTGTACATAGCTTATCGACAATCTTAACTAATACAATCCTAACATCTTCTATTATAGTTAATAACATCTTTCTAAATGTATCAATTTGTTCAAGAGATATATTATCTGAACGATACATTCTAATTGCCGACATTTTACGAGTACCTTGCAAGATCTTAACTACTGTAGAGTTAGTCACCTGCTCAACTTCTTCGTCTGTAAGATCTCCAAAATTATATAACTCATAAAGTATACCAGCTGAAACTGATTCTTCATCAGCCTTAATTCTAAAAAGTACATATGCCATTTCAATAGCATATAAAAAAGAGTTAATTCCAGTGGGGTGTCTTACTGACTCAGCATTTTTATCTTTTAGAAGGTCTAATGCTTTAGCTATAATTTCAAACTTATCATCGCTATAGAAACTTTTAAGTTCAGATACTAAAAGTTCATCTTTTATACGACCATCACTATCTAAAAGTTTAGAGTCAATAACTTGCATAAATTACCCACTTTTTATATAAAAATACAAAGTTAATCTATAAGCCGGGTTCTGTAATAGACAGTCATTTATCTAGGTTTACTGTCACCAGTAAACTCAAGCGACCTACCCTGCCACTGCGCGAGCAACGCATTAGTGACGCTATTTGGTCTTGCTTTAGATGGGGTTTACAATGCCACTGAATGTTACCATCAGTGCGGTGTGCTCTTACCACACCTTTTCACCCTTACCTTTAAATTAAGGCGGTATATTTTCTGTTGCACTTTCCGTAGGCTCACGCCTCCCAGACGTTATCTGGCATCTCGCTCTATAAAGCCCGGACTTTCCTCACTTAATAAAAGCGCGACTGTCCGATTAACTTTGTAATTTATTAGCTCTCTCTAACTTTCGTTAGCTCAATAATATTATTAGATTTTACAGAATTATACTCTTCCTGCAAAGCTGATATTTTAGAATCATAATGTTTTTTTATTTTTATAACTTCAGACTCCAAGTTCATTCTATCATTGTTTAGTTTTAGACGGTAATGATTATACTCCTCTTGCAGATTTACTCTATCATATCTAACAGCTTGAATAAGTTTAAATATCTCAACTAACTCTTCAGAGAATTGATTTAACTTTTCAGCACTAAAGCTCTCAACACTAGGTGTTTTTTTATATTTATAGTTTGTAGATTTATTTACTACATTATGTTTCTTTTTAATATCAAAGCTAGGTTTCTTCATAGAAATAATTTAAAGATTTAAAAGTTAATGAAATTTATATATGTGGTAATCTATCAAAGGCTACTAATAATTGCAATCCTATAATACTTACACCGCTTAATAATATTATAAGCAAATATACTTTACTAACAAGAGTATTTCTACATTCTTTTGATCTAACAACCCAAACCATCATAGCTGGTTGAATTATTAATAAAACTGCAACAAATATACTTGCATACCCTAAAGCAGCTATAAAGCTGTTCACAAAGTACATTGCAAATATCAAAGGCGGCACTAAGGTTATAGCAAGAACAGTAGCTCTTTTTATTTTTTTATTTACATCAATACTATATAAATCTCTATTAAAAGAAAATAGTGCTAAAGCAACACCTAAAAATGATGTAATAATCGCAAAATTCTCAAATAATTTTATAAAAATCAATGAACTATGTTGACCTAAGTTTTGATACGCCGCAGCAAGTGTTTTTCCTGCTCTACTAAGCTCAATAAAACCTCCATGACCATACAAATCAACTGTGCCCAAAGTAGCAACAACCCATACCAAATATATTACTAATGGCATAAGTGCTCCTATTGCAATAGTACCCTTAAAAACCTTGTCATTTTCAAAATAATTTCTAATCGCAGGGATAACAATATGAAAGCCAAATGAAGTAACAAGAATGGGTATTGCAAACCAGATATATCCCTCTCCCAATGAATTATTTTCCAAAAGCGAGCTTTGTATACTCGGCGCTACAAAAGCTATAAATAAGATAAAGGCCAAAATTTTTAGGCTCAAGAATAACTCGTTAACCCTAAAAACCACCCTTATACCTTTGTATATAAAGAATCCGAAAACTATACAAAATAAGATTTTTGCTAAATTAATATTTTCTAAGCTAATCCAGCTAAATATATAAGTATTAAAAAGCTGCCCTCCCATAAATATATATGCTGTGAGCAATGAGTATAAGAGCAACAAGTAAAAGACTAAATTCAGCACCTTACCGGGTTTGCCTAGTATATTGCTAGCTATTGAATCCATATCTGTACCTAATGGCTGAGATATATTTGCTTCAACTATTAGTAAAGCCGTTGCATACATAATTATCCAGACTAAAAATAAAGCTATTACAGCATAATTAAAGCCAACTGCTGCAACCGCAAAAGGAATGCCTAACATCCCAGCTCCAACAGCAGTCCCAGCTATTATAGCTACTGCTCCTATTTGCTTTACAATTGAAACCTCTTTCATCAAATGCCTTTTATCAGTTTAGTTTAAAAAACATTAAATTATAGCAAGTTTAATTATTTAATGTAAATAAGCGTATTTATCAATCAAAAAATAATTATCAAATATGTTTTTTTATTATTGAAGTAACAAATATAATGCTAATTTACTTCTTGATCTTAATGTAAAATCTCTGCAAACTATCTGGATATTTTTCTAAAATTTATTTTATATGAGCCTACAAAGAAAAGCTGTGCTAGCTCTTTTTATAGTTACTATATTCTGGGGGGCTACGTTTCCTCTTATTAAGATTTCTCTAGCTTATATTTCACCTGGATTATTTGTAGCATTCAGGCTTAGCCTTTCATTGCTACTGTTTATACCAATCATTATAAAATCAAACTTTAAGCACAAAAAATATCTACTAAAGGTAGGAGCTATTTTTGGCTCTTTAGAAGGTTTAAGTTTTTACTTCCAGACTCATGGACTATATACAGTATCATCGAGTGAATCAGCTTTTCTTACTGCACTAAGTGTTATTATGATTCCTTTTATCGGTAGTATTTTCAAACTTGATCGCTTAACTATTTATAGTGTAGTTGCATCATTTGTATCTCTAGTTGGGATATATGCTCTTTCTGGAGCTAGCTTTAATAACTTCACTATAGGATATCTTTGGTCAATACTATGCGCTTTAGTTTATGCCCTATCTGTAGTTTATCTAAGCTATGAAACTAGAAAAAATCAAGATACTGGAATCTTCAAGGATTTGCGCTTACTTATAGTTTTACAAATTATTTTTGGTATACCTATTCCTCTTATTTCAGATATCCCATCTATGTATTTACATTTTAATTATATCTTAGTAGTTTCCTTAGTTTTCTGCTCAATCACAACTATTGTGTGCTATTACTTACAAAACACATATCAAAAATATCTAAGTATGGCAGAGGTTGCTGTAATATTTTCATTTGAGCCTATTTTTGCCACTATCTTTGGCAGGGTAATTAATGATGAGAAAATATATATCTCCACCATTATTGGCGGCTTATTAATACTCGCTAGTTATTTTATAATTGAATTTGGAAATAGAAGAAGGCAAAAAAGAAGCTAATATATTTTATCAGTATAAAAAAGGTATAAAATTCAAAATGAGAAAATAGAAACTTATCTTAGAATTGTTATAATTAAGCTCTTGGATCAAAATTCATTTTTTCTTGCATTTGCTTATAGAATTCCTTTTTCTCATCAGTATCTGCAAGGGGTAGCTTGACATCATAAACTATGTAAAAGTCTCCTGTACCAAGACCTTTTCCTTTTATACGCATTTTACGTCCTGATTGACTTCCCTCAGGCACTTTCATTTTTTTCTTACCATACGGAGTATCAATCTCTAAGGTTGTACCTAAAGCTGCTTCCCATGGTGCAATATTTATATGCTCATAAACATCATTACCATCAACTTTATAATTCTTATAATCGACTACTTCTATTTTTATATACAGATCGCCTGCTGGAGCATTTGTGCCAACTCCTGCACTACCTTTACCTTTTACACGTAACTTCTTACCATTACCTATCGCAGCTGGTATATTTACATCAACACTCTTATGTTGCATAGTAGGCATACCATTAGCGCCTGCCTCTTGATAACTATAAGATACTGAACGTTTGCCACCTTTTATAGCTTCCTCAACATTCAAGCGTAACGATATATCTATATCTTCGCCCTTTCTAGCTCTTGGTTGGCCACCACCGAAGCCTCGAGATCCGCCACCACCGCCAAAAAGGTCTCCAAATATATCACCTAAATCTTCAAAGTTAAAATTCTGAGATCCACCACCTTGAGAGAAGCCTCCAAAGCCTCCTCCTGGGCCTCCGCCAAAACCTCCTTGCTGAACCTTATCCCAGTTTTCCCCATAACTATCATAAAGTTTTCTTTTCTCTTTATCTCCTAAGACATCATATGCTGTTTGGATCTCTTTAAATTTATCTTCAGCACCTTTTTCTTTATTAACATCAGGATGATACTTCTTTGCTAATCTTCTATATGCTTTTTTTAGATCAGCTTCTGAGGCATCTCTACTCACCCCTAGTAATGAATAATAATCTGCCATTATATAACTCCTAAATTAAATCGCACACCACCTTACAAAAATGGCATACACAATTACTATAAATATCCTAGTATTTAGATATAAGGTCTTTTTTAACAAATACAAGCTATATACATAATTATTTTAAATAAAACATAAGCCCAAGAATTACACTGATAACTAAATTATATTAGAAATATTTATTATAGAAATAAATTAAAAGTGATTAAATGCAGATAAAGTAAACTTAATATTAGATTGTTATTAGTTTTTTAATGTTCAGTAATAACCACAATCCTATATATAAACCCTGCAACTAATGCCCATGCAGAGTTAAAAACTATATTCATTCTAATTACTTCATCACCTGCATTAACACCAAAGTATCCTTGCCCAGCGTGTGGCATAAGCACTAAGAAATTAAAAAGTATCACAGCAGCTCCAATAATCACCGTTTTAATTAATATGTTTTTAGGCACAGGTGAAGCAAAAAGTATTGACCAAACGCCTCCCCATACCATCAAACGATAGAGAGTATATTTAAAAGTGTCATCAAGTAATATGCCTTGCTGCTTTGCATAGGTAAAAGCAAAGTACAAAACACATGCACTAATCAAACCACTCACGTAAGATATAAATATATTATTTAATATTTTTTTCATTTACTTGTTCCTTATGTTTTTCAAACTTATAAGATTCACAACAACTATAGGCAACTGCCTACAATAACTAATATAGTATAGATTCTATTTAATTGATAGACTGACTGAGATAAAAGGACTATTACAATAAAATGATAAGTATGAATTTTGCTAAATCAAATTTAATCTGTGATTTTAGAATCCACATAAAACATTCCTATACTTTTAGGAGCTGTTGTTTTAAAGCCAAACTTCTCATATAAATATTTAGCGTCTCCATCTGCAATTAAATTTAAATAGGATGTTTCAAATGCATTTAATTTATAGTATTCCATTAGGTGATTCATGATCAATTTTCCTAATCCATTACCTTGATACTCAGGTAATACAGCTATATCAACGATCTGAAAATGACAGCCTCCATCACCAATGATTCTGCCCATACCTATAGTTTTACTTCCATCTTTAAGATGTAATCCAAACCATGTATTCTGCATTGCAATCTCAGCAGCAGCAATAGATTTAGGACTAAGCCCTGCTTTTAAGCGAAGATTACAATAATCATTAACTGATGGACTAGACTCAACAACTTCGTACTTATTCATTTCACCTCTCATAAACGATAAAGATAAACTTAGTCTAAAATTATAAGATAGAAATAATTATCGATAAACTATTTACCAGCATCAATTACCTAGCAAGCCCGTTTAAATATAATTATCTTAAACATATAGTAGCTAAGCTTCATAAACTTAATTATTATCTAACTATACAATCTTACATAAACTAAAAATATGCTAGAAAATCAACTTAAAGAACAATTGATAAAAATAAACAAAGACAACTTTAAAAATAGTTTTTCTATCCAAGAAATAAAAACTCCAATTGGAACAATAATAGCCATAGCTGATGATGAATATCTATATACTTGCTGTCATATCAAAGACTCAAAAATTCAATCAATAGAAAAACTCCTTAAAATATATTCTGCGAAACTAAGCTTTCAAAAAAATAATATCCTAGAAAAGACTGAGTTTGAGCTAGACCAATATTTCAATAAAAAATTAAAGAAATTCTCTATCCCTCTTAAACTAACAGGTACAGAATTTCAAAAACAAGTTTGGCAAGAATTACTAAAAATCCCATATGGAAAAACTATTAGTTATCAGCAAGAAGCTGTAAATATCGGCAAACCTACTGCTTTTAGGGCTGTTGCAAATGCTAATGGTAAAAATCTGTTACCTATAATCATACCTTGTCATAGAGTGATTAATACTAATGGTAAACTTGGCGGATATACAGGTGGTCTAGATAAAAAGATTTTTTTATTAGAACTAGAGCAAATAAATTAAGTATTTTCAATTTTTAAAACCATCTCAATCCTACTAGTGAAGTTCTTAAATAATTCGTTAAACTTTTCTATATCAACACAATAATAGTTTTTTTTACCTTCTACCTTCACACATAGAAGACCTATCTTATTTAACTCTTTCAAATGCTGGGATATAGTTGCTTGAGCTAAAGGTAATCGTTTAACTAAATCTCCTACACACTCCTCTTCTTGCAAAAGCGTTTCTAAAATCATTATCCTCGCTGGATGAGATAATGCTTTACTCAATGAGGTAATATCACTATATTTTTTATCAAATAACTCTTCTTTCATCTTATATTTTCTTTACTTATTTCTAATCAAAATCAAATACGAACACATCAAACCTATACATGTTAATACCAATCCAGTACATAGTAAATATATTAAAGAAAAAGATATAATATGAACCATAATTAAAATGCGAATAATAACTCTGGATAAATTTAACACTAAAGAATAAAAGCCATTATAAAATGAGAAGTTATGCTCAAATATATCAGCAATAAGTAGAGGCTTACTAATAGTTGAAATACCTAGCCCCATACCAAATATAATAGAAAAAATGGGAAGAATATAAATAGTTGAATAAATAGATATTAAGTATAATATACTACCAATAAAAATAAATGCATTAGCTATAAGATTAATATAATAACTACTCCAATAACTATATCTGCTAATAACTACTCTTCCTATAACTTGAGATACTCCTATTATTGCGTAACTAGGTTCTGTGCACAAAAAATCTAAATTAGATTGAAAATAACTAAACCGTTGTTATTTAGAAGTTGAAAGGCAGTAAATATCAAGGGTTTAGCAAATGCATTATCATATAAAAGAAGTATTCTGGTCAAGTATTTTA
>NZ_JBGCTX010000016.1:0-36818 GCF_041102755.1 Francisella sp. 19X1-34 | reverse complement strand
GGTTTGATAAAACTATTTCAGCATATCTAGGAATGATTAAATTAGCTTGTACTTTTATTTGGCTTCGATGAAAATTTGTTTTTGTGCACAGAGCCTAGTTAATCCGAATAAGTTATGTCAAATAAAACCTGTCATTCCCGCGGAGGTGGGAATCTCTCAAGTATTTAAAAGATCCCCGTGTCAAGCACGAGGATGACTACTGCTTTTGATGGTGTATCCTGATTAGATAAACAATCTTTCAAAAGTTATTCGGATTAGCTATAAATGATTTATTGACCTAGTTAGAATTAAAAAGAGCACTTGTGAAATCTTTAGCATCAAAAACTTGAAGATCATCTATTTTCTCTCCAACTCCTATAAACCTTAGAGGCAATCCAAGCTTTCTGGCAATTGAGAAAACAATTCCTCCTTTAGCAGTACCATCAAGTTTTGTTATTGTTATACCTGTAAGATCAACAATCTCATGGAAAGCCTCAGCTTGGCTAAGAGCATTACCCCCAGTAGTTGCGTCAACAACTAACATAACCTCATGAGGAGCTGAGCCATCAACTTTCTTTATAACCTTAACAACCTTTTTAAGCTCTTGCATTAAATTATCTTTATTATGTAATCTACCAGCAGTATCTGCTATCACGACATCTACAGCTTTCGACTTAGCAGAAGTAATAGCATCATATATAACAGAAGCACTATCTGCTCCCTCATGCTGATACACAACCTGGGTATTATTCCTATCCCCCCATTCGCGAAGTTGCTCCACCGCAGCAGCTCTAAAAGTATCTCCCGCAGCAAGCATAACAGATTTACCTTGTAGCTGAAGCTTTTTGGTAAGCTTTCCAATAGTTGTTGTTTTTCCAACACCATTGACACCCACCACTAATATTACATAAGGAGTTTTTTCTGAATCTACTTCTAATGGTTGTTGGCACGGTAAGATTATTTCTGTTAGCTTTTGCTGGATTATTTCATTTAGCTTATCCGCTGTTTGTAGCTCATTTCTTGCTACTTTATCTCGCAGATGCTCTACTATTTCATCTGTTGCTTCTACACCAACATCTGCTGTTAAAAGCTGCATCTCAATATCTTCAAGAAGCTCTTCATCAACAACTTTTTGCCCCATAAGTATGGTGCTTAAGCCACCACCAAATTTACTCGCAGTCTTTGAAAGTCCGGACTGAAGTCTTGAAAATAGTCCTTTTTTATTATCATCTGACTGAGTAGGAGATATATCAGAACTCTCGATATTCTTTTTCTTTCTAAAAAGCATTTTTATTCTCTAAAAATTGTAGATTAATTGGAATTATTCAAAAAACTTATCTCTAAGCTTAGCTATTTTCTGATGTAATGGATCAAACATGCTCACAATATTTTTAGACTTAATAAAGTGAACCTCACCTTCAAAAGCAATTTCATCACCAGCTTGAGCATAAACTTCTAAAAGCTTATAACGTAAATCAACATTACTTGGGTTTTTCTCTAAAGCGTCTTGAATAGTAATACTTGCCTCAAGATATTTCTCACTTTCTAAGTACTGTTCAATTAGTTCATCTATATATTGCAACTCTTGCTCTTCTTGCTCTTGTGAATCAATCTCTTCTACATCATTATCATCATTAGAGATAATTACATCATCACTAGAAGTTTCAAATACTACACCTTTATCAGTTTTGATTGCAATATTTTTCTGGCTGTGGTGATTCTTTTTAAGACTTTCAGTATCTAAACTATTTGACTCTTCTTCAAAAGCGGCTTCTGTATGATCTAAATCTAAGGTATCTTGTTGATGGCTTGGTTCTTGCTCATTATCAAAAAAATCAAACTCCTCCTGAGGAGTTGGTTGAGGCGAACTTTCAGATTTATAAAAATCATTATCTGATACAACAGGAGATATTCTTGACATTAAATGATCTCTTTTTTTCTTACCCTGAATTTCTAATTCTAGCTCTTTTTTAGAATTTCTGCCTTCCCATAGTTTCTTAGCTATGAAGAATAATGCTACCAGAATAATTATATAAACTACTAGCCTAAATAAAGAAGATAAAAAAGATCCTCCTGAGCTAGTATCATCGTCAGAAGACGCTGTTTCATTAATGCTACTAGAATCAATACCACTATTTAGGTTACTACTATAAGTCTGTGGTGTATTAGCACTATTCACAGAGTTTTCTGAGCCAGGAAGTAATACTGGGATTTTATCCTGACTAACAGTACTAGGCACCGATGTAGTTTTTATAGACTTTGCTTCTTCATTCTTCGAAGAAAGCATAGAATTATCACCAAGTTTGTTTGATGTAACACTGCTTGGCGTAGAGTTGCTTGAGGTAGGTTTAGCTGTAGAGCCCTTATCTGTCTGACCATATGATCCTTGAATCATCTGATTTCTAACTAAAGTCAATCCATCCTCAACCTCTCCCTTTGTTGTAGGAATAGCTAACTTATCACCTATTTTTATACGATTATCTACAATACCTGGAATCTCTGACTTATTTATTCCTTTTATAGCATCTGTTAATTCAGAGTTACTTATTCCTTTTACTGAATGAGTTTTTGCTATCTTGTATAAATAATCTCCTGACTTAACAGTATATATCTCCATTGAGAAAGCTGATTGAATGGCAGCTAAAGCAACCCCAGCAATAAGAATTTTATTGATACTTTTAAACATTTAGCACCCTAATGACCTATAATACAAAGACTTAAAAATTATAGCATATTTTTTCTACTTAAAAAGCATATGATTTTAGTGCTCTCTTGTCGCACTGAAAATAATATCTGGATTTTTATCTTGAGCTAACTGCAAATTGACACCAGTTGGAGCAAGATAAGTCAGATACCCAGCCCCATCATATGCTAGATTCCCTTCATATTTCTTTTTAAAATCGTTTAGCTTTTTGTCATCATCACAGAAAATCCAACGTGCTAAGACAACATTAACACCTTCATAAGAACACTTAACATTATATTCAGTAGCTAAGCGCTGAGCAACAACATCAAACTGCAAGACACCTACAGCTCCAACAACTAAATCATTAGAGATAATAGGTTTAAATACTTGTGTAGCACCCTCTTCAGAAAGCTGTACTAAACCTTTTTGTAGCGCTTTCATTTTTAGAGGATCATTTAGTTTAACTCTTTTAAATATCTCTGGAGCAAAATTAGGTATTCCTTTAAATTTTAATTTCTCACCTTGTGTGAAACTATCGCCGATCTGGATGCTACCGTGATTGTGTAAACCAATAATATCACCAGCATACCCTTCTTCAACTTGCTCTCTTTCTCCTGCCATAAATGTTAAAGCCTTTGATATTTGCATCATTTTACCAGTTCTTTCATGAAAGATTTTCATACCTTTTTCATACTTGCCTGAGCAAATTCTAAAAAATGCGATTCTATCTCTATGCTTTTCATCCATATTAGCCTGGATTTTAAAAACAAATCCACTTAGTTTTTTCTCATCAGCCTGAACATTTCTTTGATCAGCTTCACGGTGCTGAGGTGCTGGAGCATATTCTGTAAAACCATCCATCATCTCTTTAACACCAAAGTTACTTAATGCTGTACCAAAATATACAGGTGTAAGCTTACCCTCCAGAAATTCCTGCTTATCAAACTGATGGCTAGCACCTCGAACTAATTCGATCTCCATTTCAAGATCATCATATAAGTCTAGACCTATATCCTCTTTAGCATTTTCTAATCCTTTGATCTTCTTATATGGATGAATCTCATGACCATGGCCAGTTTCAAATAGAGTAACCTCATCATTGTAAAGATCATATACACCTTTATAATATTTACCCATACCAATAGGCCAGTTCATAGGAGCACATTTAATCTTAAGAATATCCTCAACCTCATCCAAAAGCTCTAAAGGATCGCGAGTATCTCTATCAAACTTATTCATAAAAGTAACAATAGGAGTGTCTCTAAGACGACAAACATTCATTAGCTTAATAGTTCTATCTTCAACACCTTTAACAGCATCAACAACCATCAGCGCTGAATCAACCGCAGTAAGCGTACGATATGTATCTTCTGAGAAATCCTCATGTCCTGGAGTATCAAGCAGGTTAACTACTCGATCATTGTATGGAAACTGCATCACTGAAGTTGTTATTGAGATACCTCTTTGCTTTTCCATCTCCATCCAGTCAGAGGTCGCATGCACACCACTTTTTTTTGCCTTCACAGTCCCTGCTGTTTTAATAGCATTTCCAAAAAGTAGCATCTTCTCTGTAATAGTTGTTTTACCGGCATCTGGATGCGAAATAATCGCAAAAGTTCTACGCTTTGCAATTTCTTTTAAATATTCACTCATGACAATTCTTACTTTTTATAATTTGATATAATAATTTTAATTAAAGAAGTTTACTAAAAATATTTCATTTTAAAAACTAAAATGATTATCTAATATTTGATATATTTGCTTTTCGATACTTACTATAGATTGAGAGGCATCAATTTCTACCGCTCTATCTGAAGCCTTAACAAGATCTTTAAAAACATTTCTAGCTCTATTAAAAAACTCTAGACCTGCCTGCTCTATTCGATCAGGATCACCTACCTTTTTTGCTCGTTGCAATCCCATAGCTGGACCAATATCAAGATATATGACCAGGTCAGGTTCACAATCTTTAAGGAAATTCTCATTTAGAGCTGTTATTTTTTTTAGACTAATACCTCTACCACCACCTTGATAAGCAACACTTGACCAATAAAACCTATCAGAGACTACATTTAAACCATCTTTTAATGATGGTTTTATAAGACTATATACATGTTGCAATCTACTTGCATACATTAAAAGCAATTCTGTATCAGAATGAACGGCCTCGTCAGTATAGTTTTTTAATGCTAAGCTTCTAATATCTTCAGCTATTTTTGTTCCACCTGGCTCACGAGTATAGACTGCGGGCAGGTTTTTTTGTTGTAAGTATTTACGTACAAAGTCAATAGCTGTACTTTTACCAGCACCATCAAGACCTTCAATAACAATAAACTTACTTTGCACTTTTTTATTCCCTAAACAACCAATCCAACTACAACAGCAGATAATAAACTTACCAAAGTTGCACCATAAAGTATTTTTAAGCTAAATCTAGCAACTTTCACAGAAGCCTCTTTACTAAGAGCTTGAATAGCCCCAATAATAATACCTATAGATGCAAAGTTTGCAAAAGAAATAAGAAAAACTGATATTACAGCTTTTGCGTGTGAACTTAGCTCAGAAGCATGCTTAACCATAAAATCAATTGCCGCAAACTCATTAGTAACTATCTTTGTACCCATGATCTGACCAGCTAAGTGAATCTCATTATTAGGAACATGTAAAATCCATGCAAATGGATAAAAGATATAACCTAAAACTCCTGTAAAAGATATACCAACAATAGACAAAAATAATGTATTTAATAGACTAATTAATGCGATAAAACCTATTAGCATCGCACATACAATTACAGCAACCTTAAAACCGTCTAAGATATATTCTGTCAACATCTCAAAAAAACTCTGCTTTTCTGGTGTTTCATCATATGTTTCATGTAAGCTATCAAAACTAATATCTTCTGATTTCTCATATGGATTAATAACAGTAAGTACAAAGAATGTCCCAAACATATTCATTACCATAGCGACTATCACAAACTTAGGGTCAAAGCCATTTTTGACACTCAACATTTGCATATATGCCCCAGAAATAGCTAAAGATACTGTAGACATAGCCGTAGCTGCCATCGTATATAAAACATTGGATGGTAAATGTCCTATAATTTTTTTATACGCAATAAAGTTCTCTGATTGACCAACAGACAATGAGCTTACTGCATTAAATGACTCTAATTTACCCATCCCTGTAATTTTAGATAGAATAAATCCAACGATTTTAATAATAACAGGCAATATCTTGAAATACTGTAAAATACCAATTAATGCCGACATAAGAACTATAGGCATACCAACTGTAAAGAAGAATATATGTCCACCATCCATATCAGTAAGAGAACCAAAAATAAATCTCGTCCCATCATTAGCACACGTAAGCAACACATCAAAACCACTAACAATAACACCAACAATATCTTCACCAATAGAGGATCTTAATAAGAAATAAGCTAGTAATACTTGTACAATTAATATTATCGCTAAGTAATTGTAACGTATTTTCTTTCTATCACTACTCCATAAAAAAGATAAAACAAAAACAGTCGCTACCCCTAAAATAAAAAACATTAGTTTAGTAATCATTATTCTCTTGCCCTAAGTTATTTAATAAGTTGTCTAAAAGACCACTTACACCAAATCTAAAAGTTTTTGGATTTACATAATTATTGCAGAGTATCTTATCAGCTAATTCAACATATGCAACCGCTTGCGAGCAATCTCTTATCCCACCAGAAGCCTTAAACCCTACATCTTGATTTAACTTCTTAATAGTTTCTAACATGGTCTTAGCAGCTTCACAAGTTGCTCCAACTTTAGTTTTCCCTGTAGATGTTTTTATAAAATCTGCTCCTGAACTTATAGCATCAGAAGATACTTTTTCAATTAAACCTGTTGATTGAAGTTCTCCTGACTCTATTATCACTTTGAGGATTTTATTATTGCAAAGTTCTTTAACCTGAGAAATCATCTCTCTTGACTTTTTAGAATCTCCCTTTGCAATATACTCCTTATAATCAATAACTAAATCAATTTCGTCAGCACCTAAGGTTAAAGCTTGTTTTGTTTCACTAAGTACATCTTCTATACTAGCATCGCCTTTAGGGAAATTAACTACCGTAGCAACTTTAAAATCCGCACCTAATTGCTTTTTAACTGTTGGGATAAACTCTTTATACACACACAAAGCTGCAACATTTCCTAGAGAATTTCTAGCTTTAGAACACAACTTAACAATATCACTATCTGTATCATTATCACCTAATAGCGTCAAATCCATTAATGATACTATTTTTTCTTTACTAGTCATTCGCTTTCTCAAAAATTGACTTACCAAAGTTTAGTGACTCAACACCCATAAAATCAGCAATACTTTGGCCAATATCCGCAAAAGTATCTCTTTGTCCAATAAATTCAGGTTCTATATTATTACCCCAAAGCAAAAATGGCACACACTCGCGTGTATGATCAGAACCTGGGGCCGTTGGATCACAACCATGATCTGCTGCTAATATTACAATAGTATCATCATCTAAAAGATTGTCTAAATCAGAAATTCTTGCATCTAAATACTCTAATGCCTTACCATAGCCTTTAGGATCTCTACGATGGCCATAACTTGAATCTAAATCAACAAAGTTAGTAAATATAAGAGTATTTGATTTTGCTAATTTATATTCAGATACTGTTTTATCAAAAAGCTCTTCCAAACCTGTTGCTTTAAGCTGTTTACTAATACCTTGGTTTGCATAAATATCAGCAATTTTTCCAATTGAGACAACTTTTCCACCAGCTTGCTTTAGCTTATCTAATAAAGTCGGTGCTGGGGGTAGAATTGAAAAATCTTTACGATTACCAGTACGAACATATTCATCAGCAGATTCTCCAATAAATGGACGAGCAATAACTCTACCAACCTTCATACCCATTTCATCAAGAATTTCACGGGCAATCTTACATATTTCTAAAAGTTTATCTAAACCAAAATAGTCTTCATGTGCAGCCACTTGAAAAACACTATCAGCAGATGTATACACAATAGGTTTTTTAGTTACACAACTCTCACAACCATGCTCTTTAAGAACCTCGGTACCTGATGCATGACCTGCATCTATAAAACCATCTTTAAGATCAGCTTTTTCTACCCATTTATCTATAAACTCTTGATCAAAACAACTTTGGCCTTCTTTTGCTGTGAAATAATACCAGTCAAACATAACTGGAACACCTGCAAGCTCCCAATGCCCACTAGGAGTATCTTTACCTCTGCTTATTTCAGCACAATAACCATATTTTGAATTTATAATGTTCTTAGTCACAGAAATATCTTGTGCTAATGGAGCATTTCTATTATGTTCAGCTGCCGCCTTAAGCCCTCGTTTTGATAAATTTGGTAGTTTAATAGTCCTACCATTTTTACTAAAATACTCAACAATATGACCCAAAGTATCTGAACCTTGATCACCAAACTGTAATGCATCAGGTGCTTCACCTATACCAAATGAGTCAAAGAGTAAAACAACTACTTTTTTATTTTTTAACATTTATAAAACCTTTTGATATTAATTATTTTCTAAGAATGCAATTCTTATTCCACGTAAAATTAAATCTGGAGATACTTCATCAAAAATACCTTCATCTTTAAATAAACTAGCAAAGCCCCCCGTTGCTATAGTATACACATTATCGCTATCTAACTCTTCTAAAGTTTTATTTTTAAGCTCTCTAAGTGCACCTAAATGTCCATAATACAATCCTGAACGGATGTTTGTTTTTGTATCATAACCAATAGCAACCTCAGGCTTTACAATAGTTACTGATGAAAGTTGAGAAGCGCCTTGGCATAAAGCATTTAATGAAAGCTTAACACCTGGCATAATTGAGCCACTTAGGTATTTTCTATTTTTGGTAACAACATCAAAAGTTGTTGCCGTTCCTAAATCTATTATTAGTAAGTCTCTATCTGGATGATCTGCTAAAGCTCCAATACAACTAGCAATCCGATCAGCTCCCACTTGATGAGCTTCAACAGCTGACATATCCAGACCAGTATTATCCATACTAATAAAAAATGGCTTTATATCAAAGTACTTTATAACAGCTGAGCCTAATGAATAATTCAGGTGTGGTACTACAGAAGAGATTGCACAACCATCTATTTTATTTAAATCTACAGAGTTCTCTCTTAAAGCTTGTCTTAAGAAAACTCCCATCTGATCAGAAGTTGAATCAACGGATGAAGTTGAATATCTAATTTGACTAACTATTTGCTCACCCTGAAAAACTCCAATATGTATATGCGAGTTACCTACATCCATTACTAATAGCATAATAAATCCTAATATATTTTAATGTGCCTGATCCCAGTTATCGCCAGTATCAACATTGACTTCTAAAGGTACACTTAGCTTCACAGCTTCTTCCATTATACCTTTTATTCTTGCAGAAATTTTTTCAACCTTAGTTCTTTTAACTTCAAAGACTAGTTCATCATGAACCTGCATTACCATCTTAACTTCGCTATTATACTCCTGTGAAATCACAGTGTTAACCTCTATCATTACTTTTTTTATAATATCTGCTGCAGTTCCTTGCATTGGAGCATTTATAGCAGCTCTCTCTGCAGCATTTCTTTGCATCACATTTCTTGAGCTAATTTCCGGCAGATACAATCTACGACCAAGTATTGTTTCAACATAGCCATTTTTTTTAGCAAACTCTTTTGCTGTAGTCATATATTCTTTAACTTTTGGATAGCGGTTAAAATACACATTTATATACTCCTGTGCCTCGCCGCGAGGTATCTCAAGCTGCTTTGCCAAGCCAAAAGCACTCATGCCATAAATAAGGCCAAAGTTGATAGCCTTTGCTCTTCTTCTTTGCTCACTTGTAACCTCACTCATATCAATACCCAAAACCTCAGCAGCTGTTGCACTGTGAATATCTAAACCCTCATTAAAAGCTTTTAAAAGATTTTCATCTTTTGATAAATGCGCCATTATCCTAAGTTCAATCTGTGAGTAATCTGCAGCAACTACACAATAACCTTCTTCAGCAATAAATGCTTGTCTAATTTTACGGCCTTCTGGACTTTTGATTGGTATATTTTGTAAGTTTGGATCAGAAGATGATAATCTCCCTGTAACTGTTCCTGTTTGATTATATGAAGTATGAGCTCTTGAATTGTTATCTAACATCTTAGGAAGCTTATCAGTATAGGTATTTTTTAGCTTCGATAAATGGCGATACTTCATAATTAAAGCAGCTATTTCATACTCCTCTGCTAACTGAACTAATACTTCTTCAGATGTTGATGCTTGTCCCTTAGCTGTTTTTTTAACGGCTGGAATCTCCATTTTTTCAAAAAGAATCTCTCTTAATTGTACAGGAGATGAAAGATTAAACTCTTGCCCAGCAAGCTGATAACACTGTTCTTGAATTTTACTTATACTTTCCTGAAGGTTTGCACTTTGCTCAATCAACTTTTTAGCATCAATTTTCACACCTGTCTTCTCCATATCATTAAGGATAAGAGTAAGAGGCATCTCAACCTTTAAGTATAATTCTTGAAGGATTTTTTCTTTTTTAAGTAAGCTATCAAAGTGATTAAAAAGTCTAAAAGTAATATCTGCATCTTCAGCAGCATATTTTGCAACTTTTTCAATTTCTATTTCATCTAAAGTTTGTTGCTTCCTGCCTGTACCAGCTATCTCACTATAAGGTATTGGTGAAATATTCAAATGCTCTTTGGAAAGACTATCCATATCATGCTTACCACTACTTTTTACCACATAAGCCATAATCATGGTATCATTGATCTGAGCTTTGATATCAATCCCATATTTTGATAACACCTTTTCATCAAACTTAAAATTATGCGCAATTTTAGCTTTTTTAGAATCTGCAAACACAGGTTTTAACTTATCTAAAACCACATCTAACTCAAGCTGTTGAGGAACACCTAAGTATCTATGCTGTACTGGGATATAATAAGCTTTACCTTCTTTAGCACAAAATGATAAGCCAACCAAGTTAGCTTCATAAGTATTTAAAGAGTCCGTTTCTGTATCGAAAGAGAAAATATCACTATTTTTTAAATCTGCTACTAAATCATCAAGCTCTTGTGATGATAGTACTGTTTTATAATCGATTTCTATTTCTGTTGATTTAGCAACTACCTCCTCTTTCAAAGATTCTGCATTATCAGTGTCCAAACTTCTAAGTAAAGAGTTAAATTCATATTCAGCAAAAGCTTTCGCTAAATATTTCACATCAGCATGCTGACACTTAAGATCATCGATAGTCAAACTAAGATCAAGATCACATTTTATTGTTGCTAACTGATAAGATAACTTTAAAATATCTATGCTATTACGTAAATTCTCCCCAACCTTGCCTTTTATTTCATCAGCATTTTCTATTACACCATCAATATTTTCATACTGCTGCAACCACTTAACTGCTGTTTTAGGGCCAACTTTAGGTACTCCAGGTATATTATCCGAGGAATCCCCCATAAGAGCCAAATAGTCTATTATCTGATCGGGTCTAATTTGATATTTATCTAAAACCCCAGGTATATCCGTAGTTACATTCTTCATAGAATCATATAGCACTACTTTTTCAGTGACTAGTTGAGCCATATCTTTATCACCAGTAGAAATTACTACATCATAACCTTGTAACTCTAAATCTTTTGCTAATGTTCCAATAACATCATCAGCTTCTACACCATCTTTTATAATAAGTGGATATCCCATCTTTTTGATAATTTCATGAAGAGGTTGAATCTGCACCCTTAGCTCATCATCCATAGCTTTACGATTAGCTTTATATTGAGGATACATCTCATGGCGAAAATTTTTACCCTTTGGATCAAAAACTACTGTAACATATTCAGTATCATATTTGCTTGGTAGTTTCTTAAGCATATTAATCACTCCAAGGATAGCACCTGTAGGCTCCCCTTGACTATTAGAAAGATTTGGTAACGCATGGTAGGCTCTAAATAGATAAGATGAGCCATCGACTAAAACTATTTTTTGCATAGAATTTTTTTAGAATATTTATATCAATCTAAATAGTAATATATATAGCAAAGTATAGCAAATTGATTACCCACATTAATTTATACAGTAACATCAAACCGACCTATAAACACAATCTTTTTGAATAGCCTCTGATATATAAATCCATCTCTTGAATCCTAATTTTACTGTATTATCAATTTTATAAGTTTCAAAGAGATCCTTAATCTCTTTAGTTAGAAGTTCCCCATCTAATTCACCCCTCATTGTATTTATGTATGATAATGAAAAAGCAAGACCTATTAACTCATCAATAGTAAAGTGCTGTTGCATAGATGATTTATATTCTTGATATTTCCTAGCTCCAAAAAAGTTATCTAAGTTCTGATTTTTTATGAAATTAGGCTCTTTTAAGCCACTATTATTTTTTGCATATTTTTTTAGTAAATTAATAAATTCATACCCAAACCCCAACGACTCTTGCATAAAAGTATGCCATAAAAGCAATATCCTACCTTTATGCTTTAGCACTCTCTTAAACTCTTTTTTTGCAGATTCATTATTAAAGAAATGAAATGACTGCATACAAGTAATAAGATCAATTTGATTATCAATTACTTTCATTTTTTCAGCACAATTATTAAGAAGCACACATTCATCCACAAATCGAAACTTTTGCTCAGCAATATCAAACATGTCCTTATTTGGCTCTACTAGATAAACCTTATGGCCTTGCTTAATAAACATTTCTGTAGAAAGGCCTGTCCCAGCACCTATATCTGCTATCACTGATGACTTATCAATTTTTGCAAGTCTGTATATATCACTTAACAAATAATTAGAATACTTAATTCTATATTTTTCGTAATCTAGCGCTCTTCCTGAAAATTCTGATATACTCATAGCTTAAAATCTTATAATCATCATTTAATCAAGTTTAGCAAGCCTCAAACTTCAAAATATCTTTTTATAGCACTACTGCTAACTTTTTAGATTATTCAGTAATAGCTGCTGCTGTATTGTTTCGATAGTGTTTTTTATTGCCATAGCTGTACCAAAACCAATGAAATTAACATATGATTTAGCTGCATCACCAATAAGTAAAGATCTTGCTGAGACTTTACTTTTAATTATTTTTTCTTCTAAAAAGTTATAACAATAATAATTACCAGAAACATTCTCAAGTAAGTTTCGTACTGGATAATCTAGATCTTTAAAGCCCCCTATCAAATCATCTAAATTTCCTTTATTGCCTATATCATAGCTTCCAAAATCTTTATTCTTTAAGATAACAAATATTGTTATATATAAATCCTTATTTAAAAACATTGGCAAGCTATAGAGCCAATTACTATTGCTTGAGTATAAATAAGGTCGCATATATAAACTTAAATCATAATCGCTTGCTAATTTTATATTCACATACCCAAAGCCAATATTAGGATTTTTTATAACACAGGTATCCGTTAATGATTTGCGTATATTTGATCTCACGCCATCAGCCCCAATAATAAAATCACATTCGATTTGTTCTGAATTCTTAAAATATAAAGAAATATTTTTATCAGTCTCTACAAATCGCTCTATAGATGCTGAGGTATTAATACAGTTAGAATTTAGTTGATTAACTTTATTTAGAAGTATGTCATATAAATCTCTACGTGAAATACTATATATTCTCTGATTAATAAAGGATTTAATATTATCCAAGGCTTTTATATTATCCATAAATAATAATTCTCTATGGTTAGATAATATATAGCCACAATCAATAGCCTTTGTTAAAAATTCTGTTTTTACACCCAACACATCAAAATACTTTATGAAACTAGAAGGGATTTGAATACAGCCACCATCTTTGCGCAGATGTAAACTTTCTTCGTAAACAGTAATATCAAAGTCTTTCCCTAATAGCAAAATAGCTGCACACAAACCAGCAATACCTGCTCCTGAAACAGCAACTTTATCTGTGTTAACGATTCTCATACTACTGATAATTTAGAAATATAGGGCTCTCTTGCTAGAGATAATAGCTATTTATTCTCTCAGTAACTAGATTTTTACAGTAACTATAAAAGCATTACTTTAATTCTATATCTAAATACCACCAATTATCTTTAGCAAAAGATTTACATTTGATAGCATCTTTATAAGTCATAACCACTATTTGATTATCCTTGATATCAGCAAAATCGTCTGGGACAAATTTATGGTGATCTTTAAATATTTTTTTAGACTCGATTTTAATACCATTTTGTACTAGAGTTTGAAAAAATTTAGTTGGGTTACCAATACCTGCAATAGCTGTAACTTTTTTATCTAAAAAGCTATCTTTAGAAAATCTTTCACCAGATACAAGGTTTACAAATTCAGTTGCAACGATCTTAGCTAAAGTAATATTTTGGTTATGCTTTTTTATATAATCTTGATCATCTTCAGAACAATCACCAATTACAATAACTTCATCAACAGACTTTAATCTTCCAACAGATTCTCTTAAAGGTCCAGCTGGGATACATAACTGATTACCAAACATTCTACTGGCATCAACAACAACTATTTCTTTATCTCGAGCTAGCTTATAATGCTGCAAGCCATCATCACTTATTATGACATCAGTCTCTGGATATTTCTCTTCAATATACTTTACTGAATCAACTCTTTGTGGCGAGATAACTATTGGTACCTGCGCGTTTAGCGCATCATACAACATTGCAGGTTCATCACCGCATTGACTAGCCGGAGTATTTACATCAACCTCAAAAGGATAGCTTTCACCTTTTGCTCCATAGCCACGACTAATAATTACAGGGCTTTCACCTTTTGCCAAATATTCTTGAGCCAACTTCCTAACTACAGGAGTTTTTCCTGTCCCGCCAACAGATATATTGCCAACGATAACGACAGGTATTTTTGATTTGTATTGATTTTGTTGTTGTTTAAATTTGCGATTAGCAGCAATTTTGGAAAAAATAATAGAAATAGGCTTTAGGATATAACTTAATAAACTTAGGTTTCTTTGATACCAAAATCTATCTATCATTTAACTACTCAAGCCCTGATTGATATAGTCTTGTATAAAGTCCTCCCTGTTCTAGGAGCTCTTCATGTTTACCACATTCAACAACTTTTCCACCATCCATAACAACAATTTTATCAGCACTTTCAACAGTACTTAATCTATGTGCTACAACTATTGTTGTACATGATTTAGTTAAGCTCTCAAGTGCTTGCTGAACAACTCTTTCTGATTCATTATCTAAAGCACTAGTAGCTTCATCAAATATTAATATTGGAGCATTTTTTAGTAATGCTCTTGCGATTGAAATTCTTTGTCTTTGACCACCAGAAAGCTTTGAACCATTATTACCAATATTTGTATGCATACCTTCTGGCAATTCTTGGACGAAGTCATATGCATTTGCTCTTTTAAGAACATCGATAACTTCTTCTTCTGAAACATCTCTCGATAAACCAAAAGCAATATTATTATAAACAGTATCATCAAATAGATGAACGTTCTGAGAAACCATTGATAAGTGAGATCTTAGATTCTCAAGTGATAATTCACGAGTATCTACACCATCAATAGAAATATGGCCTTTATGCTGAGTATAAAACCTTGAGATAACACTTGTAAGCGTAGTTTTTCCACTACCTGACTTACCGACAAATGCAACTGTCTCACCAGCTTTAATATCTACACTTACACCATTTAAAACATTAAGTGTACTAAATGCAAAGCTTACATCTTTAATAGTTACGTTACCTGAGACTTTCTTAAGCTCTTTTTTACCAGTTTCTTCTTCACCTGGATAATCAAGGATATAAAAGATATCTTCAGTTGCAGCAACAGCTTTTTGGATAACTACGTTCACTTTGGTAAGGTTCTTAATAGGTTTTAAAATCGCTGCAGCTGCTGCAAAGAAAGATGCAAATGAACCTGCTGTTAACCAAGAAGAACCACCTCCAGCATTAGTGCCAAAAATAGCAATTGTAAATAGTGAAAGAGCTAAAACAAGTGACGCTATAATTTGGATAACAGGAGATGTTAATGAATCCAATGCAATTGTTCTTATTTGCTGAGAATAAGTATAACCAAGGTTATTAAAAAACTTATTTTGCTGTTTTTTTTGTGCACCAAATATTCTTATTTCTTTATAGTTTCTCAGCGTCTCCTCTGCCGTATGAGTAACATTACCCATAGATGATTGAGTATTTCTACTTAAGGATCTGAATTTTTTATTTATTATTGATATAAATACTCCTAAGAATGGCCCAACCACTATAAGAAATAAAGATAACTGCCAACTTGACACTACCATTACAATGATAAGACCTATTACAAAAGTACCATCTTGAACCACTGTTATAATAGCTGTTGATGTAGCCTCTGTAACCTGATCAACGTTATATAAAAGTCTTGAAATAATTTGGCCAGAAGAATGCTTATCAAAGAAAGTTGCAGGTAGATCCATAAACCTTTTATAAATGTCTTTTCTAAACTTATATACAACCTTCTGTCCTAACGATCCTATAAAGTAGTTTGACAAAAAAGATCCTATTGATCTTAATGTTAGTAGACCAACCATACCTACACCCATTAGCATCAAAATACTAGCACTTTGCTTTGTTACATTTCCACCTGTACCAAAACCATAGTTTAATATAGGATTGATTAGATATATCATTGAAGCATCAGCGGCTGAGAAAAATATACTTCCCACTGCAGCAATAACTAAGAAATGCCAAAGGTGTTTAACTTGACCTAATAATCTCTTATAAAGAGTTGTCACTTTCTCCTTACTCGACATTTCGCCGCTAAGATTCCCAGGACCTTGAGATTTAAGGTCTATTTTGTCAATCATATTTCCCATAATTTATAAAAAATTGCTTATATAACAACATTAAGTAACGAGTAATTATACACATTTTTCTGTTAATATAAAGCTAAGCAAACTTAAGTATCAAAATGATGAAAGTATATCTAGTTGGTGGTGCAGTTAGAGATAAACTACTAGGGTTACCTTATAAAGATAAAGATTGGGTAGTTGTTGGTGCAACAGAAGAGCAAATGTTATCTAGAGGTTATACTAAAATCACGGCTTCATTCCCAGTTTTTCTAGATCCTAAAACAAAAGAAGAATACGCTCTTGCTAGAGCTGAAAAGAAAGTGTCTAAAGGTTATCATGGTTTTGAAACTTCTTTTTCAAAATACACTACTCTTGAAGATGATCTAAAGCGTAGAGATTTAACTATCAACTCAATGGCTATAGATACAGATAATAATATAATAGACCCCTTCGATGGCCAACAAGATATCAAAGATCGAGTTTTACGTCATACATCTGAAGCTTTCATAGAGGACCCTTTACGCGTTATCCGTTTAGCAAGGTTCAAAGCTCAACTTTCTGCTTTTGACTTCTCAATTGCCTTAGAAACAAAAGAACTTGTAAAAAAACTGGTACGAACTGATGAGCTTAGCTTTTTAACTAAAGAGCGTTTGCATATAGAGTTTATTAAAGCTCTTACAAATCCAAAAATATTTTTCGAAACATTAAATGAGCTCGATGTGCTAACAAAAGTATTCCCAACCATAAAAAAATTACTCAGTCTAATACCAAACTCTGTTTTTCTCGATAATTACAATTATACAAGTGCAAATACAAACCAAAAAATCACCTTATGCTTTTTAAAAACCCCTCAAGATCATATAAAACTCTTAAAAAACGAGTTATTACTGACAAATAATCAATTTAAACTACTAACTGCAACAATCAATATTAAACAAATACTTGAAAAGCAATTAACCGCTCCTGAAGTATTTAGTTTAATAAAAAATGCAAACTTACTAAGAGATAAAAAACTATACAAAGATAGTATTGATACATATGTAAAATACAAAAATATTACCAAATCAAATCAGATAGAAAAAAATCACAAGTCATTAGAGAATATTATTAGTAGCATTAGTAATCTAAATCTACAAAATATAATAGCCAATACCCCAAAATCAAATTTAAAAACTACTCTAGATAATCTATATATTGATATTATAAAAAAAGAATTTAAATTGTGATACAATTACGAAAACTCTTTTTTTAATTATGTAGATAGTTAACAGAATGAAAAACCTAGATAATTATATTTTCCCTATCAATACTATAATCTGTATTTTAACGCTATGTGCAGTTGTTTTTACAATGACTGACTTGGGCTGGAAGCCTTGTCCCATGTGCCTTTTGCAACAATTGTCTGTGTTATGTATATTAGTAGTTAGCATATTAGGAATAATTAAAAAATCACCAAAGATCTTTTCATTAATCATTAGAGCTATTATTATTTTGGTAGTCATCCTAGGACTGTATATAGCTGCAGACCAAGTATATTTACAATACTTTGCAAATACTCCACCGCCCACAACAACAAATATTGCCTCATGTGGTGGTATAGATAATCCATTTTTACTTAGTGTGACTAAATCAGTTACAGGTTCAGTTGAAAGCTGCTCAGAGATATCAGAGCAGATATCTGGCTATAGTTTAGCTGTTTATAGCCTAATTTTTTTCATCTGCTTATTAGTAATAAACTGTATTGGCTTTTTTATAAAAATATTTAAAAAATAGTGAGATAAGACTGTGGACTTCAAAAAAACATTTGAAAATTTTAAACAAAAAATAAATGCTAACAAAAAAAACTATGCTATTTTTTGTGTAGCAACAATTGTCATTGCTTGGCTAATCTTAGGCAAATTAGGAGCAGCCTTAGCAATAGTTTACTTTATATTTCAAATAAATAAAGTAAGATCACTACTTGCTAATCTAAAGAATAAAAATGTAGCTTCAGTAGTAGTAGTGGTAGCTACTTTAGTGATTTTTGGTGGGATTTTTGGCTTTGCTGAATTTGTACAGAGTATGATTAAGAAAGGCATGGCTTCATATGTACCACAACCTGTTGCCGTCACATCAACTGTTGTTGAAAAGACAGATTGGCAACAAATTATTAATACAATTGGTGAAGCTCAAGCAATCCAGTCAACACAAATTTCATCACAATCAGGTGGGATTGTTAGTGAGATTAACTTCAAAAGTGGTCAAGAAGTTAAAAAAGGCGATTTACTTTTCAAACTAGATACTAGTCAATTAAAAGCTAATTTAGAAGAAGCTCTTTCAAAATTAAAGCTTGCTAAAATAACCACAGATCGTTATAACAAACTTGTACAACAAAGAGCAACATCAAAAGAGACTGCAGATAAAGCCAATGCAGATTACTTATCGGCTTTAGCGCAAGTACAAAATATTGAATCTCAAATTGGCTTTAAAGAAGTCAGAGCTCCTTTTGATGGTAAAATAGGTATTAGGAATATCAGTTTAGGTCAGTACTTTAATAATGGTGATAATGCTGCAACTCTTACAAAAGTCGATCCTATTTTTATAACATTCTCTGTTCCACAAAATAGAGTTAGCTTGATAAAGGTTGGTCAAGATATTAGCTTCTTCTCTGACTCATATCCTGGTAAAAAATTTACTGCAAAGATAACTGCTATTAACTCATTTATTAATGATTCAAATAGATCTATTGTTGTTCAAGCCACATATAAAAATCCTAAACACCAAATTGTCCCTGGTATGTTTTTAACAGTCCATGTAAATCTTCCGATTAAAAAAGATTCCATTGTTATTCCAAGAAATGCTATAGCATACAGTTTGTATGGAGAATCAGTATATACGCTGCAACCTGCTTTAGATAAAGCAGGTAAACCTGAGAAAGTATCATACACTTCTACAGCTGGTGGAGGAATGAAAACTATCACTCTTGATAAAACTCTATATAAGGTTGGTCAAGACAACATTAAAGTTTTAGAAACTAGAAATAATTTAGCACTAGTTGAAGGTATCAAACCTGGAACAACAATAGTTACCTCAGGCCAAAACAAAGTCCAAAAAGGTGGTAATGCAATGCTAAACAATAGCGTAAAGTTAAACAACAATATATATAAGCAAGGAATGTAGTAATGCATCTTATTGATATTTTCATAAGAAGGCCTGTTTTATCTCTTTCAATAAGTTTTATGATTATTGTTGTTGGAGTTGGTTCATTTTTTAACCTACAGATTAGACAATACCCTTACATAGATAGTGCAACTATAACAATCACAACTTCATACCCTGGTGCAAACCCTGCTACGATTCAAGCTTTTGTAACAAGGCCGATAGAGTCAGCTGTAGGCTCCTCAAAAGGTATTGACTATATGACTTCTGAGTCTGCTTTAGGTACTAGTACGATTACTGTATATGTTAAGCTTGGCTATAACTCTAATAATGTTTTATCTGAAGTAGTACAAAATGTAAACTCCGTACTTAACAAGCTACCTCAAGATGCATACTCTCCAGCGATTAAACTAAACCCAGCTGATAACTTCCCATCTTTAATTCTTGCTTTTACCAGCAAAACTATGAGTACTTCTCAGATATCAGCATATATCAACTCTGAATTAACACCAAAATTACTAGCCCAAGGTGGTCTATCAGAAATAGATGTTTGGGGTAATAAACCATATGCAATGCGTATATACCCTAATAAATCCCGCATGGCAGAATATGGCATAACTCCTGGAGAATTATCTCAAGCTATTGGCTCTAACAGTTTAGTTTCAGCGGGCGGTCAAATACAAGGCCCCTATCTAAACTATACACTAAACCCTGACACAAGCATGTCTAAAGCTCAAGATTATGAAAACCTCATCATCAAGAAAAGTGATAATCAAGTAGTTAGGCTAAAAGATGTTGCAAAAGTAGAGTTAGGAGCCCAAGACTATAACTCATCAGTATACTTTGATAGTAAAAATGCTGTTCTTGCCGGTGCCGTAGTATCACCTGAAGATAACCCTCTTTCTGTAATTGCCAATTTGGTCAAAGAATTACCAAATATCAAAGCTGCCTTACCAAATGGCTTAGATGTTAACGTTGCTTATAACAGTACCTTGTATATTGAAAGCTCAATTGATGAGGTTCTGCACACTCTTGTTGAGGCAATCATTATTGTATCTATCGTTATGTTCCTATTCTTAGGGTCACTACGAGCAATTATTGTACCAGTTATAGCAATTCCACTATCAATTATAGGCTCATTCTTCTTAATGAGTATGATGGGATTCTCAATCAACCTTTTAACCCTGCTAGCTATGATCCTAGCCATAGGATTAGTGGTAGATGACGCGATTGTTGTACTTGAGAATATTTATCGCCATATAGAAGAAGGAATGGAACCTTTCCCAGCAGCCATAAAGGGTGCTCGAGAGATTGCTAACCCTGTGATACTAATGACCCTAACCTTACTAGTAGTATATGCTCCTATTGGAATGATGGGCGGCTTTACTGGTCAGCTATTTACAGAATTTGCTTACTCTTTAGCTGGATCTGTACTGATATCTGGGGTAGTTGCTTATACCCTATCGCCGATGATGTGCTCAAAAGTACTTAATCGTCAAATGATGAGTACTAAACTAGTAAAATTTGTAGACTCCTTATTTAGTAAGTTAACTGCAAAATATAAAGCCTTACTAATATTCGTCCTAGATATAAAACCAGCTATTGCCATTATGGGAGTCATTGTACTTATTAGCTGTTTTATAATGGGTACAGGTATAAAGTCAGAACTTGCCCCAATTGAAGATCAAGGATTTATTGCAGTAATGGGTCAAGCACCATCATCTGCAAATATTAACTACTTAGAAGCATTTGGTAAAAAGTTAAACCAAACACTCGATAAAGTTCCAGGCAAACAAGCTACTTTTATTCTAAATGGTGTTATGGGTTCTAATGTAATCTTTGGTGGATTTATTATGAAACCTTGGGACGATAGAAAAACCTCCCAACAACAAGCTGCTCAGATAATACAATCCAAAGTTACTGAATTGCCAGGTATACAAACATACGTTCAACAAGTTCCATCTTTACCAGGTATACCTAGAGGAGCCCCTATATCCATAGTTATCCAAAGTGTTAACGATTATCAAGCCATAAATGATATCACTAATAAAGTCATCAAAAAGATGATGCAAAGTGGTATGTTTGTCTTTGCACAAAGTGATCTTAAGTTTGATAATCCAGTTGTTGACATAGACATTGACCGTGAAAAAGCTGGTATTTTAGGCATCACAATGGCAGACATTGCAAAAACGCTTGGCTCGTCATATGCTGGTGGCTATATAAACTACTTCTTCTTAAGGGGTTATAGCTTCCAAGTAATCCCTCAATTAGCAAGAAATGAGATGCTTACTCAAGAGCAATTAAGCAATATCTTTATTCGCTCAGATGATTCTACTAATATGTTTGATTCTGAAGTACCTTTATCTGCTTTAATGACATTTAAAACAAAAGGACAACCTTTAACTCAAAACACATTCCAACAGCTAAACTCAGCAACAATTTCTGCTGTTATGTCTCCAGGTGTGACACAAGGACAAGCTATTGACTATGTTAAAAGTGTAATTAGAGGCCAGTTACCTGCAGGGTTCTCATATAACTTCTCAGGGTCAGCGCGTCAATATGTCGAGAATGGTAATACTATGATGGTAGCCTTTGCTTTTGCAATTGTACTAATTTTCTTAGCATTATCAGCACAATTTGAGAGCTTCAGAGATTCTTTAGTAATTTTGGTGACAATCCCAATGGCTATCTCAGGAGCTCTAATTCCACTATATTTTGGGCAATATATAGGTGCAAGCTGGGCATCGCTAAATATATATACCCAACTTGGTCTAGTAACTCTGATCGGTTTAATATCTAAACAAGGGATTATGGTGGTCGAATTTGCCAATCACCTTCAAAAACATGAAGGCTTAAATAAATATGATGCTATTGTCACATCATCATCTCAACGTTTAAGACCAATCTTAATGACTGTATCAGCAATGGTTGTTGGTGTGATACCTCTTGTTACATCATCAGGTGCTGGTGCGGTTAGTAGAAACTGTATTGGTGTAGTTATATCAAGTGGATTGGTTATTGGTGCCCTTTTCTCACTATTTGTTCTACCTGTTGTATATATGTATATTGCTAGTGACAAATCAAAATCTGTCAAACTAGAAATTGAACAACAAGAAATAGTCGATGAGCTTGGAAAAGGTGATTCTAGCCACTAGCTTTAAACTTAACCCTTAGATATCTATAAGTTCTATTTTTTGGCATAAAACCCTTGATTTTAAAGAAATTATTAGAGCTTATATTTTGAATAATTTATATTTGTTTGGTATGCTAATAGCTTTGTAACATCTAATCATATTTTTATGAACGAATCACACTTACCTAAATCAAATTACTTGATAGTTATTGCATGGGTAATATGCTTGATCGCAACTTTAAATTATAGCTATGACTTTTTTATTCGCGCTGCTCCTGGAGTAATGGCTGAAGATCTTAAAAATGCTTTTAATATTGGTGATGCTAAAATTGGCTGGCTTTCTTCAGCATATTTTATCTCTTATACTATTATGCAAATACCTGCAGGAATTATATTAGATAAATATAACCGCAAAACCGTAATTAGTATTGCTACAGCTCTTTGTGTCTTAGGAAACTACCTATTTTCTGCTACCAATCACTATGAGGTTGCATTTTTTGGTAGAATACTTATGGGAGTTGGCTCGGCATTTGGCTTTATTGGAGCTGCAAAAATGGCTGGCATGTGGTTACCACAGAGATTTTTTTCGACATTTATCGGTTTTACAACCGTCATAGGTATACTTGGAGGATTATTCACAGACATATTCCTTTCAAGCTTAGTTACTAGTCTTGGGTGGAGACAAGGTAATGCTGTTTTCACATACTTTGGAATAGCTCTTTTCTTACTTATAGTTATCTTTATTAAAGATAATAAGAAACATGTAGAAAAGTTCACACACTTTAGTCAATCTAGCTTCTCTGAAACTATCGTAAAGCTATTTAGAATAATTATGAATCCTAGATTTTGGATCGCTAGCTTAATAGGTGCAAGCATCTTTATGCCAATCAATGTCCTTGGTTCACTCTGGGGAGTCGGATTAATCGAGGCTAAACTGAACGTTAACCAGTCAGTAGCATCTCATTTAAATAGTTTTCTATTTGCTGGAGCAGCTATTGGGTTTGCAGTTTTTGGTATTATAAGTGCCTATACTAACCGTTTTAGATTTTTATTGATACTAAGCTTAGTATCATCAGGGCTACTAATAATAGCTATTGCATATATACCTATGCACCAGAGCTTATTTATAGTTTTATACTTAGCATTAGGCATAATGGCTGGGCCCCAAGCAATAACTTTTGCAATAGCAAAAATCATATCTCCTCCTGGTACATCTGCCTCAAGTACAGCAGGTGTAAATATGATAAATAATATGCTACCTGTTATTTTATTACCAGGTATAGGCTATATACTGTCTCTTTCACAAGGAGTAACTCATACTCTATCTTACAATCAATCCTTTGATATAATCATAGCAATCCTATCAGGGCTATTATTAATTTGTGTACCTTTTGCATTTTTACTTCCAAAAGAAATTAATGCTTAAGTTATAAGCTCTTCTGGATAAGGATTCAGATAACTTTGCTTTGCTAAATAAGGCAAATCAATCTCTAAGAGATACATCTTTATGATACTTACAGGTACATCCCAAGAAATCTTACAATCTTTATACTTATTTAATATCTCTTGAAGATACTGGCGCTGAGATTTAGAAACCTTTTTATTTATCTCTCGCAGAACATTCTGTAATGCCATATAATGAGCCCCTCGTTTAGCTGGAGATGCTATAGCTTGCATAAATAACTCTACATACTTTTGTTTAATCTCATCAAGATCTGCTCTACTACCAGCCTCAGAAAGCATATTACCTAAAATTTTTTTAACCTTATTATTGTGCATCCTAAGCAACACTTTATGCTTTGAATGATACTCCATCATTTCAGTAATATTAGAGCAACTCATAAACGTAGTTTTTAAATCATAATAACAAAACACTTTACGCAGAAAGTGATCTTTTAAAGTTTTATCTGTAAGCTTACCATCATCCTCTATTGGCAATAATGGATCATACTCTCTAAGAGCTCGAACAAATAACCCATCTGCTTTAACACCTGTATAGCCATGATTTTCATCAAACACTCTAGCTGTAGCGACTCCGCAGCTTGGTGATTTAGCTTTTAAAATAAATCCATAAACTGTACCTAAATTAGCCACTAATTTATCAACTGCTTGCTTTAGATCACTTGTAACATCAACATGAGTCTTATTTGTTTTAACTGCCAATATATCTTTTTCTATATCTTCAACTAAAAACAATGTTGGTCTTGGTACACCTAAGCCTGCAGCAATCTCAGGACAAACTATTTTATAATCAAAATAATCCGCATAAACTCCTGTGATATATGACTTATGGCAGTTACCTCCATTATAACGAACATTATTTCCAACTAAGCAACTACTCACACCTATAGATATCTTACTCATTCGCTACCAAATAATTATATTAGTATTTTTAATTTTGACACTGTGGTTAAACTAAAGCAAGATGATTCATTTATATACACAGATATCTAAACTTAAATTAATTTTCATAGAAATTTTCCTTTTCAAAAAATTAATCAATATATGCTAAAGAAAGTTGGCATCAATAAGCATGGTATGATAGATTACACACATTCAAATAAGGCAGTGCTATTTTTCATTTTAAAAATAGAAGAGAAACTGTGCTTTTTTTAATACCCAAACTTAAATATACATTATTAATAAACCATAAGAGTTAGATATTTATACTAACTCTTTTACTTTGTTGAGAATAAATTATGAACTTTTATACAATTTTTGTGACAATATTTTTATTAATGGATGGAATCGGTAATATACCAATATTCTTAAGTATTCTTAGAAAATATAATGGAGCTGATCAGAGAAAAATCATAATAAGAGAGATGATTATCGCCTTTCTTATATTAAGTCTATTTTTCTTTTGTGGTAAAGCTATTCTAGGCTTGATGAATATCTCTGTTGCCGCAGTACAAGTCTCTGGTGGTGTGATTTTATTTATTATGGCACTAAAGATGATATATCCTAGCGATGAGAACATGAGACCAGAAGATGATACTGATCCATTTATTGTTCCTCTAGCAGTTCCGCTAATGGCTGGTCCTTCAAGCATTGCTATGGTAATGATTATAGCTCAGCACAACATTATAGGTATGTGGCTAAGCTGGTTATCAATAACTCTAGCTTGCCTTGCCACCTTACTAATACTTTTAATAGCACCTTTTTTAAAACGTGTCTTAGGGAAAAGAGGTATGCGAGCAGTTGAAAGACTTATGGGAATGATACTAACAATTATTAGCACACAAATGATAATCACTGGTGTCCTTCAAGCAATAAAATAAACAAATATAGTTACCCAAAAGAAGTTGCTATATCAAGAATCTCATTTAGTCGCTTATCAGTATCTGCAATCACGAGAATCATAACTTTATGATTAAGCTCAAGATTTCCTATACACGTAATAATAACCCCTTCACTATCTCCATACTTATAATCTACACCTTTAGATTTCAAATATCTGTGATAGTCATCTATGGTCGAGTTTTTCGGCACGATGACATTATTATGTCCAACCCATGGTTTATCTTGACCATTACGCAGTTCATAAGCTAAGAACCCTGCATATATTGCACCAGTTTGTCTTGCATTAACTTCTAGAACATATGGAACTATTTTTCCATCAATTTCACGTATCAACAAATCAACTCCCACAATTCCACGCACACCCATATCACGTAGAATTTCTGTCACTTCATCACACATTTCAATGACAGCAGGTTCATCACTAAATTCTGATTTATATTTATTTCCTAGATGGGTCTGACCATCTAACATCTGATCACTAAGTCCTAAACAAATATCATCTTCTTTTTTATCTGCAATACTCACTTGAAAAGCTGGAGATCCAAGATTATCTAGCCACGGATCAATCATAAATATTTCGACTCTTCGCATAAGTTTTAAGATTTCTCTTAACTCTTTTTCACTTTGAAACCTATGAATACCATACCCTGAACATGCTCTAGGCATAATAACAGCGCACTCATATATACCTTTATTTTCATATTTACGGTATATTTTTAGTGCTTTTTTAATATAGTCTTCATCAGATACTGTCGAAATTATATTTACACTAGGAACGAGTACCCCTTTATCATGTAACATCTGTCTTAAGAAGGACTTATCATTTAGAAATTGAGAAAGAGCTTCTGATAACCCATAGTTCTTCTTGTATTTTATACCAAGCAGCTCAACCGCTGTAGCTGAAGTAAAAGGCACAAGACTAGTATACTCAGGGTTACTAAACTCTGAAATCTGGTCAGCATAGTTCATAACAATTGTTGAAAATCTATAATGCTCATTATGTAAAAATATGAAATTATCCATACTTATATAATCAAAACCAATTTTATTAAAATAACTAACTATCTTCTCAACTTCTTCTTGAGTTTTTTTAGGTAAAATTATTTTATGATCTTTGGCAAGTAAACATAGCGTACGCGTAACATACTTATCTACAAAAGAGCTCACTAAATCCGCTCCATATATATCTGTAGTATTGGGTATATGAATAGCTTTTTTGCCCCAAATTTTCTCAGAAATAGAGTTTGTTATTTTTACTGCCATAAATCATGCACCTTTTAATTGTTGTTGTTTACGCGTATCAGCAACAGCTTTAGCAAAAGCATCAGCCATTGTTAGTAATTTATTTTCGTCAACTTCTAGGTTGGCTATATCATATTTCTCATCGTCTGTTGTCACTTTAGATATAAGATCTTTAGGTATATCAATACAGACTGTTTCTAACTCGCATACAAGATAGTGTGCGACTAAATGCTCTGCTAGGATGTACGGTTTATCATACTGTATATCGATACCTACAGCCTCTAACTCTTGAGATAGTGACTCCAATAAGATTTTGGAAGCAAAAATCCCATTACGAGCATCTCCTGTGAAAAGCTCAGTTATCCTTTTCTCGCCCTCAATATGTGCTTTTTTGTATAGCTCAATATAGCTACTTAATGTTTCAGGAGTTTCTATTATTGCCTCAGAATATCTCTCTTGGATAACGTTTGGTGAATAACTGGACATTGTATGCAAGTCTATAGAAACAGCATTGTAGCTTTTAGCAAAAGCTACAACATTACAAAGCTTCTCCATATACTCATCATAAAGCCTAATCAAAGAGTTTTTTAATTCAGGATGCTGATCATAGTCAATAATATCTCTTATACAGTTTGGGTATAATCGCCCTGCATCTAAGATTGATCGAGGAAACGTTGGCTCCATAATTAAAGTATATAAACCATACTCAGAATATAATTTCTGTGCTATAGCATGGCTAAGTGAGTATGTGCCAAAGTCATACTCAATTGCTAGAAAGTCATCAAAATCTTGTTTTTCTAGTTTTACCAACTGTTTTATAGCTGGATAATCAAACTCAACAAAACTACTCCCAAGCTCTGCATGAGGGCAAGTTAAAACAAGATCAAATCTAAGATCTTCATCTGTATAAAAATATAAAGTCGATGACTCATAATATTTTGTGTAAAACGGTTTGGCTTTTTTGCTCATATAATCTACTAAAAAGATACCTTCTTATATAATCCCATTAATAACTATAAATGATTATAACAACTATAGGACTAATAATAAATTTCAAAATTCTTTATAATGTAGGCAATAAAATGAATAAACATTCAAACAATATGTTTTTTACCAAAGATAAAAAGGAAGGTTCAATACTAAGTTTCTTAGTAGTTTCCTTCGCTAGTTTTTTTGCAGTATTTATGCTTGTTATATCTATATTTAGCTTTTACCAAGTTAAGCACCAAAATGATGCCCTTTTTGATTACCAACTAAAATCAGCTGCACAAGTTATTGAAACAGTTTTAAAAATATACCCCTTAGAGCGAGATAAGAATGCTACAAATATGATAGTTAATAAAATATCCTCTTCTTTTTTAGATATTAAAAACCATAATGAAAGTGTCGGGTTTATTGTATATGACCTTAAACATAAAAGGCTATTGCTAAAAACTTCAAATCTTCCTATATTTAGCCAAGACTATAAAACAATAATCTCAAGAACTGGATTTGACTGGTTCTATAGCTACGCATCAGGTCAACAAAAACATTGGTATACATACACGCTAAGAACAGATAATAATAAAATTATTACAATCTTTGCTAATAATGATGTTAAAGACAGAGTTTCTAGACAAATCATCTTTAAATTCGCAATACTTTTAGCTTCAACTTATATAATTCTTATCGCATTTATATATTACATTTTAAAAACAGCTCTACATCCACTTGAGCGAATAAATAGACGTGTTGCTAAAATAAACCCTCGAAAAAATGAAAAACTGGATGAAGATATTATTCCTTATGAAATAAAATCTTTAGTCGAGCAAATAAACTCTTTAATAGAAAAGTTCCATGAAACATTAGAAAGAGAAAAGCGCTTCTCCGGGGATGCTGCTCATGAGTTAAAAACACCTATCGCAGGGGTTAAAACATTAGTGGAGATTGCCCTTGCATCTGATGATATTGACGAAATCAAACAGAAACTGATAAAAATTAAAAATTCAACTAATAGATACTCTCATATCATCGATCAGTTATTAACACTAAGTCGAATTCAACCAAATGAGCAGATTACATTTGGTAAAAAGCTGATGATTAATAAAACTCTCGAAACTCTTATAGCAGAAAACGCCATAAAAGCGATCGAGAAAAATATTGAAGTATCGTTCTTCCCTTGTGAAAACCAGATTTATTGTTATAGCAACGATTATTTACTTAGAATATTATTCAAAAACTTAATTTCGAATGCTATAAAATACACGCCTAATGGTGGAAGTATCGAAATATACTCTTACAAAGAAAGTAATAATATTATTGTTGAAATAAAAGATAATGGTATTGGCGTACCTCCAGAAAATATCGATCGAATTTTTGATAGATTTTATCGTGAAACAGGAACTGGTGAAGAAGGTAGTGGACTAGGTTTAGCAATTGTTACGGAAATAGTCAGACTTCATCATGGTCAAATCTATGCTAGAAACAATACTGATCAAAGAGGGCTCACTGTAATTGTTAAAATACCAACCAACTATCATTCTGAAGCTTAAAATAATTATGTTAAATATTATTAAGTTTTTAAGCTCATTAACCTAAGAGAGAAAATACATACTTAAAAAACATCTATTAAAAAGGTAATGTTATAATACAGTCAGAATGAGTATTATTAAACACAACTTAAAACTTAATATAAAAATTACTCTTCTTTTACCTCACAGTCTTATCACCATTTCCATTAAACAAGTAATTACGCATTTTATAAAGTGTTATAAACATTATTCCAATAGGAATACCATGAAATAGTAAAACTACATACGTTGGTGCCCACCAAACAAAAAATGGTGCAACAATTAGCATTCCAATACCAAAACCTGTCATTTGCATCAAAGTTAATAAGCTAAAAATAGGAAGTCGCACTTCATCTGATTCATTTTGTACACGAGATAATAAGCTTACTTCGGATACACCATCCCCTAATCCAGCCCATATAGCAAAAGGAACAAGCAATATAGTAGAGCTTTGTGCAAACAATAAAATAAACCCCGTTGACATCAAAAACACACCAAACATGAAATATTTTTCTATACTTAGATTATTCTTGTTTTTAAGCAATATACTTATCAACCTCGCACCACCAAACTTTCCTACTGCCCAAAATGCTAGAATAAGCCCCATTGTGCTACTAATTGACTCTGGCGCTATAAGTTTTGATATAATTGGAAAACCTACATTGTGTGCGGCACTGCCTAACGTGTCAGCCATTGTAATAAGTAGTATAAGGCTTAGCATTTTGTGCCCTCGTAAAACTTTTACTAGATTCCGCCATTCTCTATCTGAGGAATTGCTTTGCTTATTAGGTTCACGAACAATAGTAATTGGATAAATTATAATACTCGCTAGCAAATACGTAATAATATTTAATGCAAATACCGCCTCATATCCATTTAACGCAACCACCAAGCCAGAAACTAAACTACCTAAAACTGCCGCTGTAGCCGAAACTGAAGACAACCATCCATTAACTGATACTCTTTTAGAATCTTGAATTAAATAGGGAATTTGAGTATTAATTCCGATGGAAAACATCGCATTTCCTAGACCAATACCAAAGGCAACTATTGGTAAAATATATATCTGAGCTGATTGTGACACAATAAAAAAACTTACCAGCAATAGTGCACGCAACACATCAAACCCAATAAGTGACCATCTTCCAATAAAACGTCGAAAAAACAAAGTTCCAATGCTACTAGCGAAAATACCTCCAGCAACACGAGCTGCTAAAAAAATACTAACATACATGACACTGTTACTTAAAATATATACATAGGTTGACAGTGCGACCATATTTAAAAATGCACCAAAATCTGAAATACCTCGAGCAAAGATGATTAAAAATGCATTCCGTGCGGAATCATGCCATAGGTTTGTGACACTAATCATAGTTATATTTCTTTCATTTTATGCAAGGTAACAAGTAATAAATCTCGATAAGCAATGTGGTCTGTGTCCTTATTTTGCCTTACTTCACTAGCACTATGATAAAGCTTCTGATCATTAACTAAAAGCGTTTCTAAGAAAACCCTCATAGGCTTACTAAAAACCTCTCTTTCAGGTTGGTTTGATGCATACACTTTTGAAACTACATCAACAGTATTATGCGCGTCAACAAAATGCATTGCAATAAAATCCATACCATCTTGATGAATGCCTGAAGTCGTTGGGCTAGTCCTCTCACCATCCGTTTGTACTCTAAACAAATGTACATTAACTTCATAGCAACCTTGAATGTCTAGATGAGGCTTAAAAAAATCAATATCCATTGCAATTAATTGCTGCGTGATAGGGTGATGGATAAAATTTTCCTCTACATAAGTAAGCTTATTCACACCTTGTTGATAGGGGATATCATATTTTACTGATGACTTATACTCACTATCACGATTAATATTAAGAGTATTAGATATTACATCATAAGTATAACGAAGTATCCTCCTCTTCCTATGCGTATAATCTTTAAAATTATCATCATCTACCAATCGACTCCAGTGCACTTTAAAACTACGCACATTGTCATCATCACATGATATAAAGTCTTTATAATTTTTTATATGTGTATAATAATTTTGTGCAAAGAATGATTGCATAGTGTCAATATCTTTGTTTATAGTTTCTTTTTTATTTTTTAATGCGGTTGGTAAAATAGTTGGTATGACATTATCTAAGAGTCTCTTATAACTAAGTAAAGCTTGACATGCATCATTAACTCTAACCCAGCATTTTAACAAATAATTCTCCTCAACCTCAGCATTTACCATACTATAGCTAGGGTAGCACTCATATTTGATAATATTCTCTTGATTATCGAGGTAATTTAGCTGACTAAATCCCTTAAAATAACCGCTATACTCTGGATAAATTACCATCATTGAATAATAATCACTACAGTTAGCAATAGTAACTTTTGCTTGACTCAATGCTTGATTAATATCAACGGTATTATTCAAAAGCATATCAATATAAAGAGCATAAGGATCAATGCCCGCAATGTCCTTAAATGCCTCATCAACATACAATCCTCCTAATCTTGGATTAACTTCAATAATTACTGGACCTTCATTTGTCAAACGAAATTCTAAGTGTACTATATCGTTTCTTAACCCAAGTGCTTTAAGACAGCTTGTCGCATAATTTTTAATTTGTCTCTTATCTTCTTCTGTATAAGAGAAAGCTGGACAAATAAGCAGGTTCTCCAAAATAGTTCCTGATTTCTCAGTTAAAACGAGTTTCTCATTAATGATCAATGGATAGACCTCACCGTCAGTAACGATACACTCGACTGTACCTTCTGATCCAGTAATGTATTGTTCAAGAAGAATAGTTATATTGGGGTTATAGTAATCAATGATTTTGCCATTTATAACAATATCATGCTCTGCAGGGTAAAAAGTTGACTTGCTTGAGTCTTGATAAGTACTGGTAAACAAATAATAATGTTTAAGTAGCTCTTCTTCATTATCACATTTCTTGATATATGAAGATCCTGCTCCATAGGGAGGTTTAAATATTAGAGGATAGCCAATTTCATTTGCTTTATTAATTAGCTGCTCTGCATTATGGCATAATGCAAACTCAACTGACTTTACCCCAAATTCTCTTAATCTAACTCTCATCAAAAATTTATTATTACATGCTTTAATTGCATCTACAGGCGAATAATTAAAACCAAGAATTTCACAGGTTTCAGCAACAATAGCACCAACTTCAGCAGCCTTTGAGGTATGTCCAGCATGACAAAAAATAGCTTTGATATGATACTTACTACTTAGATTACCTACTAGTTCCAAAATATCATTTACACTAACATTCTTGATCAAAACTAGTTCATCACAGTTTTGCGTTAAAACAGAAATATTTTTCTGATTATTCGTCGCAATTAAACAACTTAAACCATTCTCTTTTGCTGCTTGAAAATGTGGATTACGATAGTTATAGCTTGGTGTATGATTATCATCAACATCAATAAATAATATTGCCTTTTTTTCCATTCTAAAAGCCACCCTTAATTATGTTCTGTATTAATTTGGCTGATCTCATCATTCCAATAGCATATTTGATTTTGCCAATTGACAAACTTATAAAACCTTTTTCCTTGCTCATCTTGTTCAAAACATGGAAAGTCTTTAGTATCCTCTACTAATGGTACGGTAAACTTCCCTTTATCATGTGGTAATACATATTCAGGTAGCGCAATATTTGATATACGTCGTTTTAATTTACTCATTATTTGAATACCTTTTGCCACTGACGCCTTATAAATTGAGGCCCCTGGTGAATATGGCATATAATGATATAAATAGTAGGGTTTGACTCCTATTCGATAAAGCTCAATGAATAGTTTATGTAACGTTTCTTCATCATCATTAATACCTCGTAAAAATGGCATATTAGAAAAGACTATCGACACTACTTTCTGAATACGTTTCACAGCTTCAATAAAATCATCACTCAGCTCATCTGGATGACATATATGAACACCAAAAGAATTAACTTTATATTTTTCAAGCATTTCAATCAGCTGATCTGTTACTCTAAATGGATTAAAACTAAGTGCTCGTGAATGTATACGAATTAATAATTTATCATTCCAGTTACGTAGTTGAGATAAATATCCTTCTAGCTTAACATCCGATAATGTTAAGGGATCTCCCCCACTCAATATAACTTCTTCTATGCCATCTTTACTTTTAATATACTTAAAAGATTCTTGAAATAAATTACGACTAGCCGTTGATTTATCAGTTTTTGTTTTAAGAGTTCTTAGAGCTTCAAAGCAAAACTGACAGTAAGCATTGCAAGTGTTACTCATTCTTAGAATTACTCGATTATCATATTTATGTTGGCATATTGGTGTTTTCATCTCATTTGACAATTCCCAATTATCAGTCTGTTCATCATAACCACCATCAATCTCGTCTTCCCAAAATGGAACCACTTGACGCCATAATGGGTTTTGTGTAATATCACCATTTTTACTAGTTTTACTTGAAATCAAGGCCAAATAATATGGAGTGATCTGCATTTTACGATCTTGGATATTTTTGGCAATTTTATCTTGAATACTTTGTCCCCAACGGTTACCAAAAGATGCATATAAATCATTAGCATCTTTAATAGTATTTCTTTGTTGCCAACGCCAGTCATTCCAATCATTTTTACTTATTTTATAATTATCTAAAGCATTCATTTAAAGGTCTCCTCCTATTTAAAGTCTGCATTATAGATATTAGATATCATTCTAGGAGAAATCTTTAGTTTATTTAGCAATATTAAGAATAATTTATAAAATAGGGACCTTGTTCTCGAGCACATTAAGTATCAATAAAAATTTTAGGGGCTGTTTAGACAAATCATCTTTAAATTTGCAATACTTTTAGCTTCAACTTATATAATTCTTATCGCATTTATATATTACATTTTAAAAACAGCTCTACATCCACTTGAGCGAATAAATAGACGTGTTGCTAAAATAAACCCTCGAAAAAATGAAAAACTGGATGAAGATATTATTCCTTATGAAATAAAATCTTTAGTCGAGCAAATAAACTCTTTAATAGAAAAGTTCCATGAAACATTAGAAAGAGAGAAGCGCTTCTCCGGAGATGCTGCTCATGAGTTAAAAACACCTATCGCAGGGGTCAAAACATTAGTAGAGATTGCCCTTGCATCTGATGATATTGATGAAATCAAACAAAAATTGATAAAAATCAAAAATTCAACTAATAGATACTCTCATATCATCGATCAGTTATTGACACTAAGTCGAATTCAACCAAATGAGCAGATTACATTTGGTAAAAAGCTGATGATTAATAAAACTCTCGAAACTCTTATAGCAGAAAACGCCATAAAAGCGATCGAGAAAAATATTGAAGTATCATTCTTCCCTTGCGAAAACCAGATTTATTGTTATAGCAACGATTATTTACTTAGAATACTATTCAAAAACTTAATTTCGAATGCCATAAAATACACGCCTAATGGTGGAAATATTGAAATACACTCCTATAAAGAAGGTGGTAATATTATTGTTGAAATAAAAGATAATGGTATTGGTGTGCCTCCTGAAAATATCGATAGAATTTTTGATAGATTTTATCGCGAGACAGGAACTGGTGAAGAAGGTAGTGGACTAGGTTTAGCAATTGTCACAGAGATTATTAGACTTCATCATGGTAAAATTCATGCAAAAAATAATACTGATCAAAGAGGACTCACTGTAATTGTTAAAATACCAACCAACTATCATTCTGAAGCTTAAATTTAACCTCACTTCGATAATTACTTCATATCTAAATATTTTTAATCATGAAAATAATAAACCTAATAGCATTTATATAACCAAATACAGAACATCATGGATTTACGTACAGATGAATTAAGCCTCCTAGCTTCACATTACAAAGTTTTGGAAAGCTAAATTAGACTGGAAAATCTATACAGCAAAACAAAATCATACAGTGGCTTTGCCGCATAAATACACCAATTTACCTATGGTATCTTATATTATTATTTATCCTTCTATAGTGATTTAAGCCTATTAATATTAATCGATATCAGATCTATTAAATAAATATCGATTTGGATTATTACTTATACTATAGATTACTTTATATTTTAAATATTTTGTTTTTCTATAGAGTCTATTAAAACTTTACAGGCCGTTTGATGACTACACCAGTTAGGCGCTTGATAACTTTTATTTTCTTTATTTATCCAACCAAATCGAATAACTATACAAGATATTTCATGGAGTGTTGAATATTCTTTAGATAAGTTTTCACCATACAGTTTAGATTCTGCATATTCTTTATGATACATATCTGGTTCAAAATTCATTTTTGGAGTAATAGTTTTACTTTTCTCAGTAACTTTAATAAAGTTTTTTATGGGTATATTATTATGAGCATCTACATATGGTTTTAATAGCCTGTAGACATACATTACTAAAACAGAACTTGCGTAAATAATTCTTTTTATTCCACATGATAAAGCTGCCTTAAAGATATTGTTTGTACCTATACGATTTACATAGTTAATTTTATCAATAGAACTACTCTCTAATGCCGCGGCTAAATGTATGATTACATTAATTTCTTTTTCTTTTATGAATTCCAATATTGAGCTGTAATCGCATATATTTATACAAGCAAAAGAAATGTTCTCATAGCACATATCAGGATTTTTATTATCTATTACATATATTTTGTATTTTGATTTTTGCTTAAGAAGCTCTTTACATAAAATGCTTCCAACTAGACCAGCACCACCTGTAATTAAAATTACTTCATTATTTTCAATCATGGTAAATGCCCCTCAGTTAGTTTTAAAAAATCTATTTAGTTTAACCTCAGTTCGGAATTAAAAGCATTGTAAATTAAGGGTTTAGTAGTGTTTTTAGGTTAAAATAAGCGAAAAACC
>NZ_JBGCTX010000015.1:0-36895 GCF_041102755.1 Francisella sp. 19X1-34 | reverse complement strand
CATATCTAGGAATGATTAAATTAGCTTGTACTTTTATTTGGCTTCGATGAAAATTTATTTTTGTGCACAGAGCCTAAATACATTTTGTTTTTATAAAACTCATAAAATAGTTTGTAATTAAATCTAAGGACAAATTTAGCGATATCATCTGGGGTGTATGATTTTCCTTCTCCACATACACAATTTTCCATATATCGCTTTCCAATATCTGGATTTGGATTATCAGAGAACATTTCTTTAACAGTATTAAAAGCTTCTTCAGAAAATCCTTTTGAATAATTATTCAAAATACTCTCTTTACAAATCCTATGTTCTGAATTACAAATAACAATTTTTTGTATCTTAGAGCTTAGTTTTTCATAATATTTACTAAGAAATTCTAATATAACCCATCCACCAAGTGAAACTCCTGCCAAATAAATTACAATATTTTTGTCATTTAGGCTTGTTATATACTCATAGTAGTCATCAGCAACATAGTCTAGAGAAAAATTCTCATAATCATCACTATACCCATGATTTCTATAATCTAAATAGTGTATATGAAAGTCTGTATTAAACTTATCCCAGAAGTTTCTATATATATTATGAGAAGCAATACCTGGCCCACCATGGAAGAATACTATATGCTTATTTGAATCGTTTTTAGATTTAATGTGCTTACTATATATCATACACTACCAATCAAATTGTCATTACTGAAGTTTAACAAATTTAGTTAAAATTTAGATCTATTATAACACCAACAATCTACCAAATGATCATTGACTAAGCCTGCTGCTTGCATATAAGCATAAATAATTGTTGGACCTACAAAACTCATGCCTCTCTTTTTCAAATCTTTTGAAATTTTCTCACTAATATCTGTAGATGCTGGAACATCCTTATAAGATTGCCAGCTATTTTTAATTGGTTTATTATTTACAAATGACCATAAATAATTAGAAAAACTACCGAATTCTTTTTGAATTTTAAGAAATATTTGAGCATTTTTTCTAGCAGAGTAAATCTTTAATTTATTACGAATAATTTTTGGATTTGACCGCAAAGACTCTAATTCTATATCTGACATATTTGAGACTTTTACAGGATCAAAATCATAGAATACAGCTCTATATCCTTGCCTCTTTTTTAATATAGTTTCCCAATTTAAACCAGCTTGAGCTCCTTCTAAAATCAACAGTTCAAAAAGTTCTTTATCATCATACTTTGGGATACCCCACTCATTATCATGATACTCAGCGTAAATTTCTTGACCTTCTTTATTACCAAAACAACGTTTTTTTCTTTCCAAACTAGAGCTTAAACTTCAAACATCCATATCTAAATTATAGACGATATTAAATCAAAGAATAAGCTTATATATTATCAATTAATGTTTGAGTAAATCCTGGAGGCAGCTGAGTCTTAATATATTGTAAAAACTCTTGACTAATAATCTTTTGAAGATCTTCTTCTTTATAAGGAGGAATATCAATATTCTGATTCTCTTGAACTAAATTTGGCCAGTTTGGATTACCAATAGCAGCTCGTCCTAAAGTGATAAAATCTAGGCCTAAATCAATTGCTTGTTTTGCCTGCTTTGCTGTATAAATACCTCCACCTGATAATAAAGTCACCTTTGAACCTAGTCTTTGACATACATAGCTAACTAAAGGCTTAGAATCACTATTAGAGCTATCTAGAGACATCTGTACATTCACAAGTGATAGATTTATAAAATCTACACCTTCTTTGGTTATCATAGCTGCTATCTGGATCATTTCATTAACATCCAAACCATCTCCTAATGGAGATAGCTTCACTCCTATAATGAAATCATCAGGAACACAAGACCTACAAGCCCTTACAACATCCAAAAGTAGTTTAGAGCGCCCTTTTAAATCTCCTCCATACTCATCATTACGTAAGTTTGTCGTAGTACTGATAAATTGCGTAAATAAATAACCATTAGCCGCATGAATTTCAACACCAGAAAATCCCGCTTGATAAGCTCGTTTTGTAGCACTAGCAAAATCTTTAACTATAGCTTCAATCTCAATAACTCTAAGTTCTCTAGGAGTCTCAAAATCAGCAATAGGTAGATGAAATTCACTAGCACTACTAGGCTGAACTCCTGTTATACTTTTAGGGGATCTTGAACCTCCATGAAAAAGTTGAACCAGACCAATAGCTGTATATGATTTGATCATATTTGCTAATTTTTTCAAGCCAGGGAGATATTTATCATCATAAATAGCCATTTGCCCTTCCCAACTTTGACCAGTTTTAGATACATGACTAGCACATGTAATAATAGTACCAAAGCCTCCTTGTGCCATTTTTTCTAACCATAAATACTCTTTTTCGCTAACAAAACCATCCGAACAACTCTGCATTGTAGTCATTGCTGAAGCAACTAATCTATTTTTAGCGATTAACTTATCTTTAAAATAAGGCGATGATATTCTATGCATAATGACAATCCTTAAATATATTTGTAGTTTAAACAAAAGGTTATACACTAATTTAGATAAATTCTTTTTAAAGAAAAAGTAGCCAATTTCGAAAAGAGTATTCGATTTTTTTGTAGTAATTAATTTAAGCATCTAGGTTTTGTTATGTGATAATAGCTAGTATGTGATACTTAATATTTTATAACTATAGTATATCATTATGAGTGAGACCTTATTTCCATACCGTGTATTTCAACTATTAGCTAAAACAAATAGTTTCACAAAAACAGCTCAGATCTTAAATCTTGCAAACTCATCAGTCTCAAGGACAATTCAGCAGCTTGAGCAAGAGCTAAATATTGAACTAGTCCAACGTAGCACACGACATATAAAACTTACTAATGCTGGAGTTATATTTCTTGAAGAAATTAATGCTATTTTAAATCAAATTGATAATACAAAAAAAACACTACTAGAGAATAGCAATTCTGCTAGTGGTGTTGTAAAGATCACCTCACCTGAGTATTTTGCACATCAATATATAGCCCCTTTGATAAAAGACTTCAATGAGCTATACCCAAACATCAAGATTATTATAGATTGTACTTCTAAATGGCTTAATCTAGAAACATCTAACTATGATATTTTTATTCGCGCTGGAAAAATTCATGACTCAAACTTTTTAGTAAAAAGACTTTTTTCATATGATTACAACTTAGTTGCTTCACCTAAATATATTGAAAAACACCCTGAAATCATTAATGCTGAGCAACTAAAACAACATAATTTACTAGTACTTCAATTAAATAGTGCATATCATACTTGGCTTCTAAAATACAATGATATTGAAACGCGTTTAAATCCCAGTGAATATTCAAATCTTGAAAGTAACAGTACCGAGCTAATTCTAAAAGCAATTCTAAATGGTACTGGTGTATCACTACTTCCAAAACCTCTTGTCGAACCATATATAGAAAGTGGACAACTTGTTAGTCTACTTAATAAATATAAAGTCACAGCAAACCATTTCCAAAACAATATGTATTTACTCTACAACAAACAAAGTTTATTTCTCAAAAAGAACAAAATTGTAATTGATTACTTATATGAAAAATTGGCTTATAAATAAACTATCCTACTTTATATCATATAACTTTACTGAAACTATATATTGTTATTATTCTTAGGTACCCACAGATCAGCTAACTGTGAAGCATCAACTTGTGTGGTAGTTTGATTACTACCATCTACACTACCTCCATCAATATCATCATCTGATGTATTTGCTGCTATGATCTCTGCCATCTTATTTGAATTTGCTGCTAATAACATCTGAAACTCATCATTTGTATCTATAATAAGCGCGTCATTATTAAACTGTGACTCAAAATAATCATCTATACGTAAAGAGGATAATTGATCACTGAAGTCTATCAGCAAGTCATCATCTGATCTTGAAAATAATATATCTTCTTTTGAAATATCATCTAGCTTTAGTGTATCTGTAGAGCCATCTCCCGCTAAATTGATAGTATCACTACCATCTCCAGTTGAATAATTATAAGTATCTGATCCTGCTCCTCCAGCTAAAACATCATCTCCCTGGCCTCCAGTTATAACATCATCACCAGCCCCAGCTTTAATAATATCATTACCTAAGCCTCCTGATAATTTATCTGAGCCTGCTCCAGTTTCTATCCTATCGTTACCAGATCCTCCATCTATAGTATTATCTCCACCATTTAGAGCTTTAACTATATCATTACCAGCACCAGCATCTGCTATATCATCCCCTGAGCCTAAATAAACTGTATCATCTCCAGCTCCTGCATGTACAACATCTACTATATCATTTGTACCTACTATCTTATCTGATGAATCTGTACCTAATGTGACTGGTTGGATATCCTCTATAGCTTTAAAACTACCATCTGTAAACTCAAAGCCTGATACTTTAGTTTGATAGCCACTCTTTTCATAGAATTTCTTAACTAATAATCCTTGTTCAGGATCTGCTCCTACTTGAACAAATAAATCTTCATTTCTTTGCAAATATTGAACATCATCTTGAGATATATTTTCACCAAATACTATCTTATCTGTCTGATCTGTAACATCTAACTTAGCTGCTCTGATTGTATCTAGTCCATCACCTAGATTATAGTTGATAACGTTATTTCCTAACTCTCCACTGATATCATCATTACCTAAGCCACCAGTTATAACATCATCGCCAGCTCCGGCTTTGATAATATCATCACCTAAACCACCTGATAATCTATCTGCACCAGCCCAAGTTTCTATCCTATCGTTACCAGATCCTCCATCTATAGTATTATTACCACCATTTAGAGCTTTAACTATATCATTACCATCGCCAGCATCTGCTATATCATCACCTGAACCTAGATAAACTGTATCATCTCCAGCTCCAGCATGGACAACATCTACCGCATCATTTGTACCTATTATCTTTTCTGATAAATCTGTACCTATATGGGTTGGTTCTGGCTTATTCATCTGATCTAAGATATCTCTAGGAGAAGCTAGTGTACCATCCGCAAATTCAAAGCTACCTATGTTACTACCTTGCTCAACACCAAAATTAACTAGTCTAAATCCTTGTGTTTCATCACCTTTGACATTAATAACTAAATCATTACCATCTTGGTTATAGCTTAAGTCTTCTTGAGTGATTCCTTCGCCAAATACTATTTTATCACTACCTTCATAACCCTCACCCAGTGAGCTAATACTATCAAAACCATCTCCTAGATTGTATTTGATTATATTCTCTGTGCCTGATATACTTATAGAATCATTACCCGCTCCACCTGTGATTATATCTGAGCCTTCATTTCCCGAGATAATATCATCTCCATCAACACCATATATGAAATTACTATTATCATTACCAGTTAAAGTATCTGATTGATCTGTGCCTATCGTAATATCTGACATATCAAGTACACTTCCATCAGCAAATTCAAATCTATTTACTGGTGAGTAATAGCTACTACTTGAATGATAAAAATTCTCAATCCTTATCCCTTGACTATCATCGCCACCAATTGTAACTACTAAATGATTTCCTTGTTTAGCAAAGCTTAAATCTTCGAAGCTTATACCTTCGCCAAACAATACCTTATGATTTCTATGAGCATATACACTACTTGTGTTCTGTCTCTTAATTACATCAAAATCATCTCCTAGATTATACTTATATATATTTCCACTAGCTCCCCAGTTTGAAATGATTGTATCATTTCCTTTACCACCTTCTACATAATTTGATTCCTGATTTAGCCAATTACCTGTATGGATAGTATCATCTCCAGCTCCTCCATATAGCTTATCATTACCAGAGCCTCCTTGGAGTGTATCGTTACCTTCTCCTCCTATTAAAACATCATTATGTGAGCCTCCATCTAGGTAGTCATCTCCTGCTCCTCCTTCTAAGGTGTCGTTATTATCTTCTCCATATAATTTATCATTCCCTTGACCACCTTGTAGGGTATCATTACCCTTTCCAGCTTTTAATGTATCATTTCCTTCATTACCAATAAGAGATTCTGACCAGTCTGATCCTGATAAGACATCATTTTCAGATGTTCCTACAATATCAAAGTTTAAATCTGAAGCATTTACAATACTTCCATCATTAAACTCAAATCTATTAACTGGTGATCTATATCTAGCCTCATTTAAATAAAAGTTATCTAATCTCATTCCCTGAGATTCATCCCCATTAACTATAATAACTAAATGATTACCTTGCTTTTGAAAGTCTACATCCTCTTGAGATATTCCTTCTCCAAATAATACTCGATGATCTCGGTAATTATGATCAAAATGAATACCTTGATTCTTAATTACATCAAAGCCATCACCTAAATTATATTTATAAGTATTATTCCTAGCCCCCCAGTTCGAAATGATCGTATCATTACCTTGACCACCTTCTACATAATTGGATGTGCGATCTAACCAGCTTCCAGTATGAATAGTATCATCTCCAGCTCCTCCATATAGCTTATCACTTCCATAGCCTCCTTGGAGTGTATCGTTACCTTCTCCTCCTATTAAAACATCATTATGTGAGCCTCCATCTAGGTAGTCATCACCAAACCCACCTTCTAAGGTGTCATTATTATCATCTCCATATAATTTATCATTACCTTGACCACCTTGTAAGGTATCATTACCTTTTCCAGCTCTTAAAGTATCATTCCCTTCATTTCCAATTAGGAATTCTCCCAAATCAGAGCCTGATAAAACATCATCTTCAGATGTCCCTACAATATCAAGATTTAAATCTGAAGCATTTATAATAGTTCCATCACTAAATTCAAAACTTCCAATTTGTGATCTAGAGTTTATATCTGAATTATAAAAGTCTTCAATTTTCATTCCTTGAGTAGAATCATCTTTAACAAAAATTAGTAAGTCATTATTTTGTTTATAAAAGCTTATATCCTCTTGAGATATTCCTTCACCAAATAAAACCCTATCTGAATCATTTCTCTCATTCCAGTTTCCATGAGTTTTCTTAACGGTATCAAAACCATCTCCTAGATTATATCTAACTGTATCTATAGATCCATGACTAAGTATAAGAGTATCATTATCTAAACCTCCTTCTACGATGCTATTCCAACTTCTTTGACTAGTACTAATAGTATCACTACCACTGCCTCCTAGAAGAGTATCATCTCCTCCCCACGAGTCTCCTCCGGTGAGGATATCATCACCTGCTCCACCATCTATAATATCGTGACCCTTGCCTCCATGGATAGTATCATCTCCATCCCCACCTAAAATGTAGTCATTTCCTGAACCTCCATCTATATTATTATTTTCAGAGCCTCCTAATATTACATCATTATCTGAGCTACCACTTACTGTCACATTTGATGATATTTCTATCTTAGCATCATTATTTAGATTTATTTGTTCTAAGATATCACTTGGTATATCCCTAATAAAACTCTCTAAATCAAAGTCATAACCATAATTTTCAAAAGTTGTACCCATATATTTTTCTAAGCTCTTATAAATGTCCAATCCCAAGTCTAAACTATCTATCATTTGCTCATGTATATACTCATTAACTCCATCAAAATTAACTTCTATCTCACTAGTCTCAGCATTAAATTCAAACTGTAGATTTTCAACTATTTTTGGATATTCTGACTGTATAAATATTGACTCATTAACTGATGATACTAACCCATCGTAGGCTTCATATATATACCTTAAATGATCAGTAGTATATGGGAAACTTCCTCCAGATAATGATAAACTTCCTCCTTTTGATATCCCATAAACACTACTTGCACCAAAAAAGTTTGTTTTACTATGTCCTACACTTATAGATAACTGATGATAAGAACCTTTATCAGTAATTTCATAATTAAAAATCTCTTGTGTTGATAAAGCCTCTACTACTCGGGTCTTATTCATAACATCACGCACTTCATAAAGTGGCTCGTTATAATATACTCTTGTATTATCAGATAAAGTTAAGCCATCCAAACTATCAACTTTTGAAATATGTCCTGATGTTTTGACCCATTCTTGAAGTAGATTATCTGTAAAACTAGTTTTAGCCTTATAATTATCAGCATCTTTTATTTGCACTAAAATATCAGCTAAAGCTGGACTTAAAGCTGCTGCTTGTTGTAAATCTCTAACTGCTCCTATACCTTGGACATTCAACATTCCATCAAATGATGATGTGTCTAATTTATCCGTAAATTCTCTATAAATAGCGTTTTGATTAAAATCTAGATTTCCAATACTTGCTGTAGTAGCATCTGTACGTGTATAGCTACCAGTTTTTGAGATGACTCCTCCATCTGTAGCAATTGCTGTTGCTTGGCCTGTTAGATTTATACTCTCTACACCTGCCTCGGCTAGAGTTAGTAACTCTCCCTCATCTGTCACACCATCTTGATCAGAGTCTTTCCATACTTTGACTTCAGAAAATGCTGAGTCTTGCTCATTAAATACACCATCGTTATTGGAGTCTAAATCACTCAAAGCATCAAAACCATCTTTTGCTTTTGTACCATCTGCTTTTAAAGTATTATCTCCAAAGAGTTCCCTACCACTATCTATAGTATTCGAGTTATCCAAATCGCGAACTAATAGACCATCATCAGCTCCTGACCATCCAGTAGCTCTTTTAACATTATCTGCATTATGGTCGAACAAAATCTTTTGATCTACAGATGTGGTTTCAATACCATCTCCATCTAAATCAAGTACAAGGGGATCTATTACATTACCTCTAGTAGAATCAAGTGTTTTTGATACTAAATCTTGAATAAGATCTGCACTACTGACTACTGTACTAGAGCCCTCAACTCCAAATAAATTATCGATTAAATCACTACTTTTTAGAGACTCAATAAATTGACTTTTAGCCTCTGCATTTGGTTGCTCTGATATAGATTTACTCAGTACTTGTAATATATTCTGATTAGCAGGATCTCCTCCAAACACATCAATAACAATATTATCTACTGAGTATCTGATATTATCTACTCCATTGTAGTTGTTATAACCTCCAAATACCTTTTCAAAAAAGCCTTTCTTTGTCTCAATCTGATTTAATTCATTAAATAAATTATCTTTATTAAAATATAATGGATTAGCTTTATCTGCTAGATATTCAGAATACTCAATTGCATAATCTGTTGTACTTAAATTCTGAAGTTGTTGATTTATGGTATTTGCTTGTGTATCCAATGTAGATAAGTACTTTTGTGTCATAACTGTATTTAGCTGATCTGGAATTATATTACCTTCAGCATCATAAGCGCTAAATCTATAGTTTTTAATACCATGTAAATTTACACCATTAAACAAATCAGTAAAGCCATCTGCAATACCGTAGCCACTAGTGATTGGAACTACATGACCAAACTGAGTAGATGTAAAATTTTCTGGTACTGCATCATTTGCTCGCACATAGTTTATAGTTACACTTTTTAGAACACTTTCAAAAGTAGCGAAAGCCTCAGGATTAGCTCTTTGTAAAACTTCTGTAGTACCATATCCTTCAAAGCTCACATTGCCCATCAGATTTTTACCGCTTTCTAATACATATAATGCTTGAGCATCTGAACCTGGCTTACCAAGTGAGAAACCAGTTGTAAAGACATTATCTTTGGCAGCACCTAAATCAACACCTCTTTTATCAGTTTTCTGCTGATCATAAACATTTTGCATAAACTCAACTGATTGCTGTACATAAGGAGGGTTTGATTGATAAAGTGCCATTTGAGCATCCTGTGTAAGATCAATCGCACCATCTGTACCTCTATTTACAAATCCAGTAGCTATACCATCTGTAACGGCAAAGCCATGATAGGTTTGTTCGCCCTGATACAATAGACTGTTATCAGTATACCCTCCGGGTTTAGCTGCGATAGTAGAAGTTGTCTCAACTAAAGTATATTTTTGAAGAGACTCTTTATAATACTTAGAATCACTTAACAAATTATAATATAAATCACTTCCATACTCGACAACTTCTGTATTAACCCAGCCATCTTTTGTATAAAAGATCTCGGCTAAATTTTTACCTCTTTGATTCTTAATAAATGTAGTATCTAAATTACCGTCTTTATCTTTTAAACCATATAAACCTTTTGCAAAAGCCACTTCATTTAATATAGATGTATCCTTATCTGTAAATTCTGGTTTTGATATTAAATTACTCATGACCTTCTCCTACTTCTGATTTGATAATATGTTTTTTACTTGCGAATAATATTTGGTGTCTTTTAAAAAATCTTGTTTTCTTTTATCTTCTGATGTTAAGTAAGTGAATTTTGATGAGAAATCAAGTAACTCCTGTATATTCATCTTATTTAAATCAACCAAATCATTACCACATCGACTATTAGCTTTTAACCTTCTAGCTTTACAATTAGTCTCACTATATAAGAACCAATATGAGTATTTATGACTCCAGACATTTTTTTGTTCTTTTCTAACCTCTTTAGCAGAGCTTTCATAAGCTTTAAGTGTTAAAGCCTGAATTATATGCGTACCTGTAATTTTATATAATTCTTTATTTAGGCTTCTAACCATTACCATGATTTTAACAATATTTTCAGGGTTTCTTTCAACTTCAAAAACATTGATAGTCACTCCATCAACCTGCAAATATTTATAAAACTTTTTAAGCCACTCTTCTGCGCTTAGACTCCAATAATCTCCAATTAGCTGTGATTTTGGCAAGCCACACCTAGTGCCCTCTTTACAAGTAAAATTAATTCTTATCTCATTGCTACTAAAATCTTTTGAGATAATTTTTTTGTTTATATCATTTACTATTTTTCTAGTTATAATCTGATAACCACAGTCTGATTTAGCACTCCAATCAGAGTTTTTTGTATTAATCAAAACCCAACAAGCATCTGAACTGTTATCACTTGGTTTAATCCTAACTTGTTTTAACTGCCAGTCCAAACTAACCACCTCATAATCACGATGATATTTTTGCTCAGCATAGTCCTTGGCAAAACTCTTCATCTCGTTCATCTTTAGGCGATTACCTATGACATAGTCCCATAAACCACAGTATGCTAGTGTTGGTATTAGTAGACTAACTCCTAAAAGTGTTTTTATTAGTTTTTTGTTCATTTATTCACCTCTGCAAAAGCCACTTCATTTAATATTGATGTATCTTTGTCTGTAAATCCTGGCTTTGATATTAAGTTACTCATGCCCTTCTCCTACTTCTGATTTGCTAATATATTTTTTACTTGTGAATAATATTTGGTATCTTTTAAAGGCTGATATGCCATTCTTAATGGTATCCAAGCATATGAACGAAAAGTTTTCATTTTACCTTTTATCTTCACTGTGTTTTCGTGCCACATAGTTATATGACCTGGATTTGTATACAAATGAAACTCTTTAGCAATATCATTTAAATTATTAATTCTATCTGCCGTACTTCGTTCTTTTATAAGCTCAATATCAAACTTATCTGTTGGCATTTGGTTTTTATAAATCTTATAGTTATTACAAATCTTCTTAAAATTAAGACTCTTTGCACAACCATATATCCTTATCCAGCCCCACGCATATTTTTGAATATCACCATCATTTTTAAAATCATTTAATCTATATTTTTTATCATTCTCACTTTTGTTATAAACAAAATCATAAATGTTTAAATCTTTTGGTACATTCATAAATGTTATACTTAATTCATAAGTATATAAATTAAGTGATCTATAGTAGTTATTTAAATCTTGAATTAGCTCTAGTGCTTTTAATACTCCAGCTGCACTATTTGGCATTCCAACATAAAGATCTGTTTTTGCTCCAATATAATCATGATCTATTTTTAACCATTGTTTTACAGTTAGGTGCTTTCCAAATAAATCAGCTAATGCCTTACCTGTATAATCAGTTTTATCTCCCTTTTCTTTAAGAGGTGAGTCAGTACCTAAGCCTCCAAACATAATATAGTTTTTACTATATTTTTCTATTATCGGTTTTGATAACTCTTTCCACTGTGCTGAAACTAACATCCATTTAAAATCATCTACTACAGCGTCTTTTGTTTCATAGTAAGATCCTCCAGATATCAAATCTCTAGTAATATCTTTTGCTTTAAAATTATATGCTCTTAAATTCTCGGAATAGCTAACATCAGATACCTCAAACTTATCGCCATGATATTTCTGCTCAAGAGCTTTTTCTATTTTAGCTTTAACCTCCGGATAACCAGTTATCCAACCTATAAAACCACAATATCCCATCACTGGAATTACTAAGAAAATCATTAACAAAAGTTTTTTCATTTAAAATCTCACAAATAGAAATACACCCTAAGATTCATTCTATGACCTGATAATCTCTAATTCAATTACTTTTGAAGACTTTAATCTCTACTTTTAAATATATAAACTTTTATGACAGATAAAATTAATATTTGTTGATTACAATTACAGTACATTAGCGGTTAGTAGTCCATAAAACAAATATAGTTAATCCGAATAAGTTATGTCAAATAAAACCTGTCATTCCCGCGGAGGCGGGAATCTCTCAAGTATTTAAAAGATCTCCGTGTCAAGCAGGAGGATGACTACTGTTTTTGATGGTGTGTCCTGATTAGATAAACAATCTTTCAAAAGTTATTCAGACTAACTATATTAGAAAAAATCCATATCCTTCGTCATACTACGGCTCCGACCGTAGTATCCATTAACAAAGTAGAAATTTTATTAATATCCTTTAGATCCTATGGTCAGGCTATAAAATGACATATCTTTTAAGTTAGCTATACCCAAAAACTATCTTTCTCTCAAACTATTATCTATACCTCGAGTAAGTGGCTCTGTGAAGAAATCAAGCACTCGTCTTGTACCAGTTTTAATCTCTGCTACTACTGCCATACCTGGTACTATTTTAAAACTCTCACCATCTTTATGCAGAGTATTGTTATTTAAGCTTATTATTAATTTATATACCAAACCTAATCTTTCATCCTCTATAGCATCTCCAGAAATATGCTCAACCTTACCATGTAAGACACCATACTCTGCAAATGGGAATGTATTTACTTTAACCTCAGCAGTTTGGCCTTTTCTAAGATAACCAATATCTTCATTTTTAACATATACCTCTGCTTCTAGCTTTTGATCTAGTGGGACTATCTGCATTAGGACTTGTGCAGGAGTTACAACAGCTCCTATAGTATGTATTTGCATTTCATGAACTATACCATCTATTGGTGCTCTAATTGTATTTTTACCATTTAATGTAGTAGCTTTATGTAACTCTTGTTCTGATGTATAGAGATCTTTCTTGTCCTGACGAATAGTCTCTAATATTTTTAAATATGTCTCTGACTTATAGCTTTGCAGATTACTTTTTGCTTCAGCAATCTCAGCATCCAGCTGCATATCCTTACCTTTTTCAGTTTCTAACTCATAATATGTATTTAAATACTTCTCCCTATACTCAAGGTATTCCATCCTTGCTACTGCTTTTTTCTTATATAGTTTTGTATAGGTCTCTAATTTTTCTTTGATTATTTTTAGCATCTCCTCTAACTGATGAGTTCTATTTACACTTATAGCTTTTTCTTGTTTTTTTGAAGATAGTGTTGCTTCTAAAGTTAGTAGCTTCGCTATTCCTGACTCCCACTGTTGCCAAAGTAGACGTTTTGATTGCTCAATATCTAACTTATCTGTAACTCCTTCAGGTGGTTTATAATCAATCTGGTCTAATGGTATCTGCTTACGTTTATCACTTTTTATCATCTTATATAAAATCTGCTCACGCGATATCCTAAGCTTATAAAACTCTATATCTTCTTTGAGTTTATTGATATCTGACTGAGTATATTCTGACTCTAATACTACCAGCACATCGCCCTTATGAACTATCTGACTATTATCAACATTAAGATTAATTACAGTACCTTTTTCTGATGATTGAATAGTCTTAACATCTCCTGCTGGAATTATCTTACCTTGACCAACTGTGATAATATCGATCCTACAAAAATACGCCCAAACTAAGACAAATATCACCAGAAAAATCAAACAATATAATATCGTTCTTAATAATGGATGCGGCGGTTTATCAGTAACCTCTAAAACACCTGGTAAAAAACTATATGCATCTGTCTTAGCATTACGCTGCTCTGCTAGTGCTTTACGATTTTTCCAAAACTCCTTCACTTTAGCAGCTTGTAATAATTTCTTTTTCTCTGCAGAGTTATTTTGCTCTTGAGTATCTTTATTATCCATTTGCTACTCCGCGATGCTGAGAGTTGTATAAAGCTGCATAACAACCATTTTCTGCTAAAAGATCCTCATGACTACCATCTTCAACAATAACTCCCTGATCCATATAAACTATACGATCACAACTTTGTACTGTAGATAACCTATGCGCTATTATAAATACTGTTCTTCCTTGAGATATCTTTGCCATATTACTTTGAATAACTTTTTCAGACTCATAATCTAGGGCTGAAGTTGCCTCATCAAAGATAAGTATCTTTGGATTATTCATTAGTGCTCTAGCTATAGATAATCTTTGCTTTTGACCTCCTGAGAAGTTCGAACCTCCCTCTTCGATAATTGTGTCATAACCATCCTTAAGCTCTAAGATAAACTCATGAGCACCGGCATATTTAGCTGCTGCAACTACATTATCCATACTTGCACTTGGATTTGTCAAAGCAATATTCTCACGAATAGATCGATTAAACATAAAACTCTCTTGTAGTACCACACCGATGTTCTGTCGTAGCCACACTGTATCAACAGTTGTCAAATCAGCACCATCGACAAGTACTTTACCTGACTCTGGTTGATATAATCTCTGAATGAGTTTAGTCAATGTGCTTTTACCACTACCTGACCTACCTACGATTCCTATTGATTGGCCTGCTTTTACATCTAAACTTACACCATTTAATACAGGTTTACTATCTGCAGTATATCTAAATTTAACATCTTTAAAACTAACATCACCTTCAAATGATGGCAGAGCGCTTTTACTTGCTTTGGTTGATGCTTCTGTTGGTGAATTTAGAATATCACCTAATCTTTTTAACGAAACCCCTGCTTGTTGGAATTCTTGCCATAGGTTCACTAGCTTGAGTATTGGCTGTGTTACACGTGCTGCAAGCATATTAAAAGCTATTAATTGCCCCACTGTAAGCTTACCCGCTATCACCATATGCGCACCTATAAATATAATTGCAATAGTTGTTAACTTACTCACTAACTCTGCAATATTACCTGCTACATTACCTAAATTTTGCGAACGAAAAGATGCTTTGACATATTCAGTAAGATTATCCTCCCATTTACGTTGCATCTGTGGTTCTATTGCACTAGCTTTGACTGTTTGTATGCCTGTGATTGATTCAGTCAAAAATGATTGATTTTTTGCACCTGTCGAAAAAACTTTATCTAATCTATGTTTTAATATAGGTGTGATAAATAAAGATAATAGAAAATATATAGGAATAGTACCTAATACAATCAACGTCAGCTCCCAACTATACAAAAATAAAACCGCGATAAATATAAAAGTAAAAGATAGATCAATCACTAATGTCAAAGCTGTACTTGTGATAAAACTACGAATGCTATCTAACTCTTTAACTCTTGCAACATTCTGCCCAACTTGGCGTGTCTCAAAATATGATAGTGGCAGCTTCATCAAATGTGAAAATAACTTCGAACCTAAGACAACATCAACTCTAGATGTTGTATGACTAAACAAATAAGTCCGAATAGTTCCAAATACAACCTCAAATATTGCCACTACAAAAAATACTATAGCCAATGTATTTAAAGTAGTAAGGCCGTTATGCATAATCACCTTATCCATAACTACTTGAAAGAAAAATGGCGTAACTAGCCCAAATAGCTGGATAAATAAAGAAGCTATCAAAACATCTTTAAAAATATGTCTATATTTCCATAATGCAGGTATAAACCATTTAATATTAAAGCTTTCTTGAGAGTCTTTCTCTGCGCCTTTATAAGTTATAAGAATAGCTTTGTTACTATATATACTAGCCAGATCTGATTCAGATAGTTTTAATAAGTCATTAGAGCCTTGCTGAACAACTATATATTCATCATTTTGTATACCTACTAAAATAAAATACTCATTACTATTATCTTGTAAAATGATAGGTAAAACTCTAGGGTTGATATCTCTAGGTTTAAGCTTGACTGATTTAGCTCTAAAGTTATTAGCTTTGATAGCTCTTAATAAGTTAACATTACTTATACTACCATCAGTATCACCATATTCATGTTGAATCTGCTTAGGATCAATCGCAACTCTATTAAATGAGGCAATCTGGCAGAATGAAAATATCCCAGTATTCATATATACTAATCATTTATAAGAAGTCCTAATTTCATGATATAAAAAACTTATGACATTTAAAATAAAAAAAATATTCTACTTTAAGAATTATTTGCTTTTATTATTCTTTATAACTCCAGTATGTCTCTTTTCAACTCCAAGCATATACTATTGCCCATCACCTCAAGCCTTCAAAAAGATAGGCAATAGTCTAACTGCCGAGACAAACTTTCATAACTTTAAATATCAGTGGACAGCTAAAGATCAAATCCCAACCCAGTTTCCAGAGTATCCTCTTACATTTAAAGGTGCTAATCTTGTCAATTGTCAGGGAGAGCTGTGTGAAATAGAGTGCTACTATTTTTCAAACATTGAAGCACATCTAATAACTGCTATTATGAAATCTAGCCAAAACTTACATGTCTATAAAAAGCAAAATGCATATTTAAAAGACTTTAGCTGTCAATATACCGAACATGTAGACTGCCCATTTGTTATAAATTATTTCTAACTGTACCATTTTAAAGAAAGTCAAGAAATATATCTCTAAACTTTTTACTATAAAGCATTCAAACAAATGCTTCTGTAATTTATAATAGCCATGTAATTTAAAGTTTAGTTGTCTGGATTATTAGTGGTTTAGCTACAATCTTGAGCCGATACTAATTAGAACAGGGAGTTTTGGTGTTTTGACTAGAGAGCAAGCTTTGGTGCTCTGCATTTACAAAGAAGCCCAACGTTGAAACTATGACACCCACTTGATACCAATAGGGATCAAGAACATTGAGCTAAAACGGTAGTCTGGACAACTATTTATTATATTTGAGAGTATCCTTATGAATAAAACTCAAATTCGTAAACACCTACTTAAGATTAGAAATAACTTAGAAAATAAAGAGCTTTTATCTAAACAAACAAATCAAAAAGTTATCTCGCATATACAAGATACTTTCCCAAATGAAGATTTAAATATAGCTAGTTTCTTATCGTTAAAAAACGAAATAGACACATCATTAATAAACTCTCATTTTAATAATATCTACCTACCAATAGTTCACCCTTTTATAAAACATGGACTATGGTTTGCTAGAGACTCTAAAAATTATTATTTAAATAAATATAGCATCAAAGAACCTATTTATAACCTTCAAGATATAACAACTGCCTGGGAGTTAGATATAATTATAGTTCCAATAGTTGGTTTTACTAAAGATAAGTTTCGAATGGGTATGGGTGGTGGTTTTTATGACTACTCACTAAGTTTTAAAAAGAACAAAAAATCCCCCATAACTATAGGCGTAGCCTTTGACGAGCAACAAAATAATGCTATCATCATAGATAACTACGATATCAAACTTGATACAATAATTACACCAACGAGGATTTTATGAGATGGATAGTATTACTGTAACAAACCAAATTAAAGAGTTAATACTATCCAAAATAGATCCTCAAGCAAATATTGAAATAATTAATGAAACCCATAAGCATGTGAAGCATAAAGGTTATAGTGAAGGTAAATACCATTTTGCATTAAATATATCTTCTGAGAAACTAAGTTCTATGAGAAAAATCTCATCACATAAGGAAATATATAAAGCCGTTAGCAGCCTTATGCCATATATTCATGCTTTATCGATAAAAATCAAACCGGAGTAATTTAGCATGTTTGATTTTATTATACACTTTAATGAGTATATTAATTATTTTATCCACTCCCTTGGAATATGGTTTTATATACTTTTATTTTTTATAATCTTCTGTGAGACAGGTTCTGTATTAGGAATATTTTTCCCTGGTGACTCTTTACTATTTACAGTAGGTTTAACAGCTGCAGCAACAAACTTAAATATCCACTTAGCGATACTATCAATATGCTTAGGAGCCGTAATTGGCGATAGTTGTAACTATATTATAGGTAAGTTTATTGGTGAGAAAATGTTTAGCAGTCATGCTAGAGTCTTCAAAAAAGCATATTTAATAAAAACAAAAGATTTCCTAAACAAACATGGTAACAAAGCTATTGTCTTCTCACGTTTTATTGCTTTTGTGAGAACTTTAACCCCTTTTGTTGCTGGCGTTAGCCGTATGAATTACTTCAAATTTGTTACCTTTGGTGTTATTTCAGCAATAATATGGTCCTTTTCCATAACATATACTGTTTATTTCTTTAGTGATAACCCTTTTGTAAAAAAATATTTGAGTCTTATTATCATGCTAATAATTGCATTTGTTATTATACAAATGTCTATTAAAACTATCAAAAATAAAATTAAAGCAAAAAAACCTTAACCTTTTAAAATTATTTTTTTATAATCTAACGACAAATCATTGAAAGGTCATCCTTATGGATACTATCTTAGCATTATTGCATATTGTATTACACTTAGATCAATTTATAAGTACTTATATAAATATTCTCGGTAATTGGACATATTTATTACTTTTTGTGGTTATCTTTTGTGAAACTGGATTGGTTATAACACCTTTTTTACCTGGAGACTCACTTTTGTTTGCTCTAGGTCTTACAGCTGCTGCAACAACTCTTAATATACATTTAGTAGCTCCAATTTTAGTTCTTGCAGCTATATGTGGTGACTCTTGTAATTACTTCTTAGGTAGGGTTATTGGTAAAAGTATTTTTAAGGATGATGCTAAGATATTAAAGACAGCTCATCTAGAAAAAGCTGAAGAGTTTTTTAATAAATATGGCCCTATAGCTATAATCCTTGCCAGATTTACACCTATAGTTAGAACATTTATGCCTTTTACAGCTGGTATGGCTCGTATGAGATATCCTAAATTTGTAACTATGGGCGTTATTGGTGCTTTTATTTGGGTTTATTTGATCACATATATAGCATTTTTCTTTAGTAATAACGCTTTTGTTAAGAAGTATTTTGGCGTATTTATAATCTTGATTGTTGTTATATCTTTGATACCTCCAACAATATCTTTTATAAAAGCCTTTAAAAACAAGCTAGCAAACAAAAACTCATCTTCTCTTTAGATTTAAATAATCAATCAATAACTCTCGAGATTTTAATTTTTTACCAGCCAAAACATTATCTATAGATACACGTATCACTCTTGAGATAACCTTTAAATCATCCTCATGCCACATGCTAATTGGTTGGTTAATTTTTAAAAGACTACTACCTTTAATAGTATTGATCCTAGCTTCTGAAGATTTTTTAAAACCTTCAGCAAAGATATAATAATTACATTGAGGTTCTATTGGTAAGTTTTTAGCATCACAATCAACATATATACCTTGCCCTAAGCTTTCTAAAAGCTCAAGCTCAAACATCCTTAATAGATATCTATAATTATTTTCATCAATATTCTTTAGAATAAAAGCATATTTATCGAATAAGATCCTTTCTTCATGTGAATAGTTTAATAATAAATATATTAGTTCATTAATATACTGTAGTGACAATAAGTTAATATATGAGCTCTGGTAAAAAGACTCTATAAATTCAATATTATAAATCTTATTAAGCCCTCCTTCCTTTTTTGCAAAACTTATTTGACCTCTAAGTTTAACTAAAGGTTGATACAAGCTTAGAGTCTTTTTGCTAGTTCTAATTATAGCTGATAGCTTACCAAACTCTTGCGTAAAAACACTCACAAGTAGGGTATTTTCCTTATACTTACGCTGATGTAATATGTAGAAATTATAAAGCTGATCTCTCATTTATTTTCTCTATTAGCTCAACTATTTGCAAAGCATTTCTATACTTAACTTCTGGCAAATCAAAGTCGGCAACTAAATTTTCTAATGTTATGTTCTTAGCATCTTGTTTACTTTGTAGTTTCGTTTGCAGAAACTTAACCATTGCCATAATATATGCATCTCCAAAAACCCTATAAGAAATCTCATGATCAGATACATATAGTTCTACTGTAGAAAAACTATCTTTAACTTGATACTTTTGTTGCTCAGGATAAATATTACCATCTTCAACTGTTATTTTAGATAGCAAACCTTTTACTAAATTATTATACATCTGTTTCTCCTTTTGGAGATAAAGCTCTTAAAAGCTCTACTTGTTGCTTGATATTCGATGCTGCATTTATAACTTCTTGCTGTGTAGTATACAAGCCAAATGAAACTCTAACAGTCGCCTCAGCTTCATCTGAAGTTAAGCCTATAGCTGTTAAAACATGTGATGGTTCAACAGCTTGAGAGTTACAAGCTGATCCCATAGACAAACAAACTCCTTCTAACATTGCTAACAAAGCCTCTCCTTTTACACCTAAGAATGTAATACTCAAAATTCCTGGATAGCTATTCTCAAGGTTAGTATTTATTTTTATATTTTTAACTTCAGATATAACTTCCAAGAACAGATCACGCATTTGTTTTACATGTTTGAAATTTTTCTTTCTATTAACAAACATTTCTTTACAGGCAACACCTAATGCAAATATTTGATAATTTGCTAACGTCCCAGCTCTTAAGCTAAACTCTTGAGCCCCACCATGAATTTGTTTGACTAACTTAACTTTAGGTCGCTTTGATCTTACATACAAAAAACCCACTCCTTTGGGCGCATATAATTTATGTCCTGAAACTGATAGTAAATCAATATTCATTTCTCCTATATTTATATCAACCTTGCCATAGCCTTGAGCAGCATCAACATGAAAGACAATCCCCTTTTCTCTAGTGATCTTACCAATTTCTAATAAGTTATTTTTAGTTCCAAGCTCATTATTAACTGCCATTATACTTACAAGTATAGTCTGCTCTTTTATCGAGCTTTTTAGTTGCTCAATATTAACTTCACCAAACTCATCAACATCTAAATATGTAACCTCAAACCCTTGTGTTTCAAGAAAGCCAAATACATCTAGTACGGCCTTATGCTCTGCTTTTGAAGTAATTAAATGATTACCTTTATTTTTATACCCATATGCTACACCTTTAATAGCAAGATTATTAGACTCAGTAGCTCCAGAGGTAAAAACTATCTCTCGAGGTAAAACATCTAAAGTTTCTGCGATATCTAATCTTACTTGATCAATTTTAGATTTAACAAGCTCTGCTTGCTCATAAGTAGATGATCCTGAGTTAAAGAAATCATTATCATTACCAATAGAATCCAACATTGTTTGTTTGACTTTAGCACTTAGTGGAGTTGTTGCAGCATAATCTAAATAGATAAGACTCATTTAAAACTTAATTATTCTTTCATTTAATATCCAATATTGCTATTATATCAAATAATTGCATACATAGTACTTTAACAAGATCGCGACTAATATTAAGCATATGATTAGAGATGGTAAATCTAATCAGTTTCTTATAAGAAATTTGGCTTAGGATATCTAACGATCTTAATAAGAAGGCCTACAAATGGCCAAAAGCGAGTTGGCTCGTTAAACAGTCAGCTATGAATTACATTTATTGAAGGAATTAAGAATGAAAAAAATATTAATAAATAGCAAGAGTAGCGAAGAAACGAGAATTGCTACCTTAGATAACGGAAAACTTATAGATTTAGATATCGAAAATGTTGATAGAGAACAGAAGAAAGCTAATATCTATAAAGGATATATCTCTAGAATAGAGCCTAGTTTAAATGCTATTTTTGTAAATTATGGTGAAGAGAAAAACGGTTTCCTACCATTTAAAGAAGTTTCAGAATACTATCTAAAAGATGTGCCTAATGGTGATAATATTGCCCCTTTATTATCTGAAGGCCAAGAGCTATTAGTTCAAATTGACAAAGAAGAACGTGGTGATAAAGGTGCTGCTTTAACTACATTTATTACATTAGCTGGCTCATATATGGTATTACTACCAAACAACCCTAATGGCGGTGGCATTTCTCGTCGTGTTGAAGGTGAAGATAGAGAGAAGTTAAAAAAATATTTAAAAGATCTAAACATCCCTAAAAACATGAGTGTAATTGCAAGAACTGCTTGTGTTGAATGCTCTTTTGAAGAACTAAAGCATGACTTTGATACTCTAGTTGAACTATGGTCTTCTATTTCACAAACTTATCATAAAATTAAGAAGCCTGCTCTTCTACACAAAGAAAGTGACATTATTGTAAGAACTGTAAGAGATCACTTAAAAGAAGATGTAAGAGAGATTATAGTTGATTCTAAAGAGTGCTTCCAAGATGTTAAAAGACAGCTTGGACTACTAAGACAGAGTTTTGATATAAATAAAGTTAAATTCTACAACGAAGATTTACCTTTATTTACACAATTTGGTATAGATCAACAAATTGAAAATGCATATAAAAGAGAAATCCGCCTACCATCTGGCGGCTCTATAGTAATTGATACTACAGAAGCATTAGTTGCAATAGATGTAAACTCCTCAAGAGCAAACAAAGCTGAAGATGTTGAAACTACAGCATTTAAAACTAACTTAGAAGCTGCTGAAGAGGTAGCAAGACAGCTTAGAATTAGAGATCTTGGTGGGCTTGTTATTGTTGACTTTATTGATATGTCTTTCTATCCAAATAGAAAGCAAGTAGAAGAAAAACTAATGGATGCTCTACAGCAAGATAAAGCACGTATCCAGATGTCACGTATTTCTAAGCTTGGTCTTGTAGAGATCTCAAGACAACGTCTAAGCTCTTCTATAAACGAAAGTGTTATGCAAAAATGTCCTCGTTGTGAAGGTCATGGTTTTATAAAAACAACTCAAGCAACAGCTCTTACAATATTGCGTAAGATTAGAGCTGAAGCTATGAAAGATGATACTAATGAGATTAGAGTTCAAGTTCCTGTAGATATAGCAGCTTATATCCTTAATGAAAAAAGAGATAGTATCGTTGATATCGAAAGAATCTCAGAAGTTAGAATTATGATAATTCCTAATTTCAATATGGAGTCACCTAAATTCCAAATGCAAAGAATCTGGGGCTCTAGCTATAAGTCTAACCGCTCAAGTTCTGACTTGATTGAAGATGTTTATAATGTTGAGATCCCAAAAGCTGGTAAGAAAAAAGTAGCTGCTGTAGATCTAAGCAAAGCTGTAGATAGAGAAGTCTCTGCTAAAGTAGAAAGCAAAGCTAAACACAATGAGCAAGGAAATAACCAACATTCTAATCGTCAGAAAGAAGAGGTTACTACTCCGAAAGCTAAAGAACAACCAAGCAAGAAAGGCTTTTTTGCTAAATTAGCTAGTATTTTTTCTGGTAACTCTGAGAAACCGGTTGAAGCAACTAAAAACTCTCAAAAGCCTAGCAACAAAAATAACAATAAACCCAATAATAATCCTCAGAGAGCACAAAATAATAAGCCTCAAAGAGATAACAAACAACGTAATGATCGTAATAATAACAATAACAACTCAAATGATCAGCGTAATAAAAATAGAAATAATAAAGCTCAAGAAAACTCTCAAAAGCCTCAGCAAAGAGACAACAATCAACGTAATGAGCGAAATAATAATGATAATAGATCAAATGATCGTAACAAAAACAAAAGAAGTAACGATAGATTTGACAAAAAATCAAATAATAAAAATAACAACAGAAGCAATAATACTAGTCTTAATAATGCTGAAGAAGTTATTGATATTACAAAGGTTAAGTATAGCAACCAGATCTCAGAAAATAATGTTGATAACATCAAAAAGGTTATCTCTAAAAACCCTGATGAGTTTGTCTCTGTAATGGTTAAAGATGTCTTAGAGAACTATGATAGCTTAAAAGATGATGGAGCTACGAAAATCAACACTGAAGAAAAAGTAAAAACTCAGAAGTATTTAAAGTTTAATACTATCTCTGTTGATAATGAAATAAATGCTATTCTTGAAGCTAAAAAGCAATCTGAAAAAGCTCTAAAAGAAGCTCAAGAGGCTAAAACTAAGGCTGAACAAGAGAAAAAAGCTGCTGCAGAAAAGCAAGAGAAAGTAGCCATTGAGGAAGCAAAAGCTTCTAACAAAGAAGATGTGACTACTCAAAAATCAGAAAATACAGCAACTAAAAAGAAAGAAGCTGAGACTACTAAATCATCTCAAGCTAAAGAAAAACCTGCTGAGAAGAATACTAAAAAAGAGAGTGCTAGAAAAGATAAGTCTGTTGAGAAAAACACACAAGCCGCTCAACAGCCTGAGTATATTAACTACTCTCCAGCTGTAGACTTTGAATCTCAAGCATTTATATAAGGCTAAATAATGTTACATTATCCTCATATTAATCCAATTGCATTAAAGCTTGGACCTATTGAAATACATTGGTATGGTTTAATGTATTTATTTGGAATCTTCGCTGGCTGGGCTTTACTTAAATATCGTGCTAAAAGAAAACCTTGGACCCCGGTAAAGCCTGAACAAGTTGGAGACTTAGTCTTCTACGTTGCTTTAGGTGTTATTCTTGGTGGTAGAATTGGTTATATAATTTTTTATAACTTACCTTACTACTTCCATAACCCTACACAAATGTTTTACATCTGGGATGGTGGGATGTCATTCCATGGCGGCTTTATTGGCGTTCTTATAGCATTTGCTCTATATGCACGAAAAGTAGGAGCAAACTTCTTTGATTTAGGAGAATTTGTAGCACCAGTAGTACCAATAGGGCTAGGCGCAGGTAGAATAGGTAATTTCATAAATGGTGAGCTTTGGGGAAGAGTCACGGATTCTCCTATTGGTATGGTTTTCCCAACAGGTGGACCTTTACCAAGATACCCTTCACAATTATTTGAGTTTTTCTTTGAAGGTGTAGTATTGTTTACAGTGCTGTGGCTTGTGACTATGAAAAAGAGACCTCGCTATTTAGTCTTAGGGCTATTTATGTTTTTATATGGTTGTGCTAGATTTATTTGTGAATTCTTTAGACAACCAGATCCACAATATGGCTATATTTTCTTTAACTGGATGACTATGGGGCAAATCCTATCTATACCTATGATTATACTAGGGGCAATAATCTTAATTGTTCTGTTTATCAAGTTAAGAGGGAAAAATAAATGCGAGAATATCTAAACTTTCTAAAATATATAAAAGAAAATGGTTCTGTTAAAGGCGATAGAACTGGTACAGGTACAAAAAGTGTCTTTGGCTACCAAATGCGTTTTGACCTGCAAAAAGGCTTTCCTCTAGTTACTACAAAAAAAATACACCTACCTAGTGTTGTTCATGAGTTACTATGGTTTCTAAGTGGTAGCACTAATGTTAAATATCTTAATGAAAATAAAGTCCGTATTTGGAATGAATGGGCTACAGAAGACGGTGAGCTAGGCCCTATTTATGGTAAGCAGTGGCGTGACTTTAATGGTCAAGGTATTGATCAAATAGCTGAAGTTGTCGACATGCTAAAAACAAACCCTAATTCACGTCGAATTTTAGTATCAGCATGGAACCCTTGCGTTGTACCCTCTGAGAAAATATCTCCTCAGGAGAATGTTGAAATAGGAAACTCTGCACTGCCTCCTTGTCATGCAATGTTTCAGTTTTATGTTGCTGAAGGTAAGCTATCTTGTATGCTTACTCAACGAAGTGCTGATGCTTTTCTTGGTGTACCGTTTAACATAGCAAGTTATTCATTACTTACACATATGATTGCTCAGCAATGTGATCTAGATGTTGGTGAATTTATTTGGTCTGGTGGCGATTGTCATATTTATAATAATCATATTGACCAAGTTAATGAGCAACTTAATCGTGAACCTCTAGAATTACCAACATTAGAAATATTAAGAAAACCAGATTCTATTTTCGATTATAAATACGAAGATTTTGAGTTTAAAAACTATAAGCATCACCCTGCTATTAAAGCACAAATATCAATATAAAGGACTAATCTAAATGAGTCAATTATCTCTTAATAAAAAGAAAATTCCTATCTTACTTCTAGAAGGAATTCATCTAAATGCTTTAGAAGCATTTAAAGCTGCTGGTTATGAAAATATTGAGCTATTAAATACCGCGCTAGAAGGCAAAGAGCTTATTGATAAACTTAAAGACTTTAAAATAGTTGGATTACGCTCACGTACACAGCTAACTAAAGAAGTTCTTGAACAGTCACAACATCTTACTGCTATAGGATGCTTTTGTATAGGCACAAACCAGGTAGATCTAAAAACAGCTCATGATCTGGGTATACCTGTATTTAATGCCCCTTTTTCAAATACTCGTAGTGTCGCTGAACTTGTGCTAGCTGAGGCTATACTACTTATTAGAAATGTTATTGATAAAAATTCTAAAGCTCACCGTGGACAATGGCTAAAATCTGCTGAAAATGCTAATGAGATTAGAGGTAAAACTCTAGGAATTATTGGCTATGGCCATATTGGTATGCAGCTTAGTGTTTTAGCTGAGAGTATTGGCTTTAATGTAATCTTTTATGATGTCGAGGAAAAACTACCGTTAGGTAATGCTATACAAGTAAATAGTCTAGATCAGCTCCTAAAACAATCAGATGTAGTATCCTTACATGTACCTCAACTGCCTACTACAGCAAATATGGTATCAACTAAACAGTTTGATGCTATGAAAGAAAACTCTGTTTTAATAAATGCTTCACGAGGAAATGTTGTTGATATAGATGCTTTAGTTAAAGTACTCGAAAATGGTAAATTAAAAGGAGCTGCTATAGATGTTTTCCCTGTAGAACCATCTTCAAAAGGAGAGGTTTTTGAAAGCCCATTGAAAGATTTTGATAATGTCTTTTTAACACCTCATATTGGTGGTAGTACACTTGAGGCTCAAGAAAATATCGCTAATGAAGTAAGTGCAAAGCTTATTAAATATTCTGATAATGGCTCTACATTAAATGCTGTAAACTTCCCTGAAATATCTCTACCAATACACACAGATACGCATAGAATATTACATATTCATGAAAATATCCCAGGTATGATGAATGAGTTAAATAAGATATTAGCTGCTAAAAACATAAATGTAGAAGGTCAATATTTAAGAACTTTAGAGAGTATTGGTTATGTAGTTATGGATATTTGTTCAACTTCAGATGAAGCTAGAGATCTTGTTAAAGAATTTAAAAAGATCAAAGCAACGATCAAAACTCGCTATTTAATATAAGGATAACTCTAACAACTAATGAGCATGCATCTTAATGTCTATAGATAAAACTCTTGTCTTAAATGAAATAAAAAAGCTCTCTCCTTCACATATAATCATTGGCTATAGTGGTGGTATTGATTCAAGTGTTTTATTAAATATTACCAAAGATCTAAACATCCCTATAATTGCTATTTATATAAATCATAATATTCATGCAAATGCCCTAGCGTGGCAGACACACTGTGAAAAAACTTGTGATAAATATAATATTCAGTTTATTAATCACTCTCTAGAGCAAGTTCCTAAAGGTGAAAGTTTTGAAGCATGGGCAAGCAAACAACGCATGAGTTTTTTCCAACAAGTTATGAAAAACTATCCAAGCCCTCTACTACTACTAGGCCATCACTTAGATGATCAAGCAGAAACATTTCTAATTCAAGCTATGCGAGGTTCTGGATTAGCTGGATTAGCTGGTATACCCTATTATAAGAAGCTAAATATTGGAGCAGTTCTACGTCCATTACTTAATTACAAAAAATCAGATATTGAAACATTTGCTCAACAAAGCAATATTGATCATATTTATGATGATAGCAATCTAGATACCAAATATAGGCGTAATCTAATTCGTAATGAAGTAATTCCTATTTTGCAGCAAGTAAATCCAAATATTAGTGAGACTCTTTCTCGTAGTGCTAATATATGTGGGCAAAGTAATAATATAATTAATAAGTTAATTGCTGAAAAGCTAGAGCAAATATCTCAAAATAATAACATCTGTATTTCTAGACTTATTAATTTAGATGAAGATATTCAAAAAAGTATTATTCATTTTTGGTTTAAAAAAAGCACATCTCAAAGTCTTAAGAATAAGCAAGTCCAAGATATATTCTTAGGAGTAAATAACTCAACTACAGGATGGCAAATAAATATTAATCAACAATATGATATCCGTATTGAATATAATAAGCTTCTAATAAAAGAAATTTCAATGCCTAAATTTTTAGCAAACAATGCTGAAATCCTAGAATGGTTAAGGACTAAAACTAATAAAGATTATGATATAAATAAACTGGTTATTAGAGATAGGCAAGCTAATGATAAGTGTAAATATCTAGGAAGAAGCAAAGCTAATAAATTAAAGGTGCTATTTCAAGAGCTTAAAATACCCGCATCACAACGATCAAATGCTAAAGTCATTTTATACGATGAAAAAATAGTAGCCGTATACCCCTTCTTTATATGTTCTGATTAAAACTTATCTAACTTTCTTCTTTTTCTTCTCCAATTACCAACAATAATAGATCCAATAATTAAAAACATTGCTAATGTCTGAGTAAGATTAATAGTCTCACTCAAAAACAACCATGATAGAATTAAAGTAAAAATTGGCATTAATGCTGTCATCATACCAGTTGTTGATGCTTCTAAATACTGACACCCTTTTGTCCAAAATAGATAAAATAGGCCAGAAACTATACCTAATAATAAAATTATCCAATATTGAAGAGCACTAAGCTTATATAAAGTATCGTAGTGAGTACAAAACATAAATGGTGCTACAAAAACTGCATTTATAATATTAACTAAAAGAGCATTCGTTAAAGGTTTTATATGTAGTGGCATCGCCTTTACAAGCACATAATACATCGCTTCTGGAATCATTGAGAGAAACACAATGAAATCACCTAAAAGATTTAATCCTGTAATCTTAGGTTGAATTATTCCATTAATGTTAATGATAATTAGACCTAATATAGCTAAACAAACACATATAATTTTCAAAGGCGTCAGACGTACTCCTAATAGTAAAAACATCAACACCAATACCATTGCTGGTAATGTACTTGTTATTACACCAGCCATACTAGCAGAAGTAAACTGAACACCTGCTAACATGATAAGGTTAAATAACGCCCCACCTCCAAGCGCTTGGCCAATTAATACTAACCATTGTTTTTTATTTAATGTTTTAACTGCAGCAAACTCAGCTTTTTTCTTTTTCTTACTTAAACAAAGAAATACAACAACAAGAAATAAAGCCCCTATTATAAATCTTGACTCAACTAAAACTAAAATTGGGGTAGTTTCAATAATATACTTAGACCCAGTAATATTTATTCCTGTAACTAGCTGTGCTAATAAAATAAAAATAACAGCTACTAATATATTGATTTTAGTAAGGTTTTGTTGCATTTCCATTAATATTATTATTCCAAATTTATGATTAACTTAATCAAATTAAAATATCTTTCTTATTTTATGCTAAGTATAAACTATTTACCCAGAAACCATATCCAAAACATAGCATTTTATACTTATTAATTAATAGAGCGAAACTTAATGAATTATCTAAGGCCAAACAATATATTATTTTAATTTCTTAATAAAAAATGCTACTACAAACCATAGTAGTACTGTTATAAATATTACAACTATAATATGCATAAACAAACCTTGAAATAGTTTTGCTTGACTAACTAGATCAAGAGTCTTTGAACCACTATTTCCAAGTGAAGCAAGATCAGCAACTTTAGCACCAATAAATCCGGCAATACTTCCTGTGAAAAGCATATAAGCAGCAGCTAGAAATCCAGTATACTTTTTGTCTTTAATTGATGTAATTTCAGATAATGCTATTGGATCGATAAATAGCTCAGATAATCCCAAGCACGCTAACGCAATTATAACAAGCAATGCTGAAGTTGTACCATCTACACTTGCATTTTTTGCTGCTATAAAGAATAAAATAAAACATAACAACTGGAAGATAAAACCAAAAGAAAACTTAATCATTCTACCAAAATCATTATCTAAAGACTTTACTCTCTTCCATATCCATGCAACAACTAATCCTCCAAACAAAATAGATAATGGATTCATTGAAGTAAACGTACTTGCCGGTATATCTATACCAAGTAAATATGTATCAACATTTCTATGGATAAATACTTCTACAGAGGTATAAAGTTGTTCATCAAACATCCAAAACACTACACCAAAGATAAAAAAAGGTATTAAAATGAGCAATGATTTTCTTGTCGAAGAATCAGTTTTAACTAAAATTACGACAAAGTACACTACTGTAATGATTGTAACAACTGCTAACAAGTAACCATCCCATAGTAAATCCAATGCAAAATAGCCAATAAATAATATAGCCAGAATACTTAAAAATACCAATGATGACTGTACTTTTTTTGATGAAGAATTTTCAGGAATAATATCTGGAATATATTTGGATCCAAATATAAAAATAATCAAACCAAAAATCATTCCAATACCAGCAATACCAAAACCATAATGCCATCCATAATAATGAGCTGCTAAACCACAAAGTGCTGGAGCTATAATCCCACCAACATTTCCACCTAAATATAACAATGTGAATGCAGAATCTTTTTTTGGATCATCTGCAGAGTACTGCTGCCCAAGTAAGCAAGACAAATTACTTTTAAAAAAGCCATAACCACAAACAATAAATGCCATACCATAGAAAAGCATACTATCGCCACCAAATCCTAAAATAAGATGGCCTATAGACATAAAACCTGCCCCATAAATCACTGCTTTTTTATAGCCTAAAATCTTATCCGCAACAATACCTCCAACTATTGGTGACAAATAAACTAATGTCACATACGCACCTGCGGTAGCATAAGATCTAGTATCTCCTAGCTTGAGATGATCAATTAAATATAAAATCAGCAATGCTCTCATTCCATAAAAACTAAAATATTCCCACATATATATTGCTATAATATACCAGAGTGCTTTAGGATGCTTTTGCTTTGAAATATCTATCATTTATTAACTTATAATCATTGTTTTACTTATTAAATATAATATAGCAATATCAAAATATAACTAGTATTCAGATGTAAAATTTATGTTACTATTGAATATGTAAATAAAGTAACTTTGAGGTGTTCTTAATGAAAAGTTTATCCAAGAAACTGTTTAGCTGTACTTTAATCTTCTCAATGCTCTTTTCTCAATCTATAGCTTGTACCGCTATAACTTTAGTTAATAAGAAAGGAGATGTTGTTTCAGGAAGGACTATGGAATGGGCACTTAACTGGAATTGGCAGCTTTTGTATATGCCCAAAAATACTCAACATTACCTTACAGCTCCTAGTAATTTAAATCTTCCAAAACATCAATATAAATCCAAATATTCTGTCTTAGCAACAGGATTGTCAAAAAATGGGCAAACTCTTGTAATAGATGGACAAAATAGTCAAGGACTAAGCCTAAGTGCTAACTATTTGCCTGGCTTTACAAAATACCAAACTGTAAGCAAAAATGACACCAAATATGCTTCAATAATTGAATCTACAACTTTTATATTAAGTCAGTTCGCTAATGTTAACCAGGCTAAACAAGCACTAGAAAACTATAAAGTATGGTCTGATAAAAGCATAATGATTGATGGTATATCTCCAGAAGTTCACTTCTTAATTACAGATAAAACTGGTGCTGGCCTAGTTGTAGAGTATATAGATGGAAAAGTTAAGTTTTATGATGTTAATTCAAATGTCAAAGTAATGACTAATGCCCCTACTTATGATTGGCAACTACTTAATCTAAAAAATTATTTATCACTAGATAATAAAACTCCAACTAACCTTAAAATTGATGATGTTGTAAATACTGACAAGCATAAAAAGACGCTACAAGATCTAAGTGGTTTCTTAGGTGGTGGATTACTAGGAATACCTGGTGATTACTCTCCTCCATCAAGATTTGTTAGAACTGCAGCTATAGGGTATTATTCAAACAACTATGCTCCTAAAAATGATGCTGATTTAGTTTCAAAAGTTACACATATTCTACATAATGTTGATATTGCCAAAGGTGTTGTTGCAGAGAACTTAAATAGTAAAAAAATGTTTGATCACACTGCTTATGTTGTTATTAAAGATTTAAATAATAATAAGCTTTATATCTCTACATACTACCATCCTAATAACCCAGTAGTAGTTGATCTAAATACTTTAGATAAAGATAATTCTAAAGGATTTGATATTATATTAGAAAAATTACCATTTCCAAATAATGATATTACCAATACACTAGTAAAACTTAGCAACTAACTTTTCAAAGGTCATTTTTATTTAATAATTTATCATAAACCTTTTGAATACCTTGGGCTTCATTTTGAATCTTATATTTAGAATTAATCAACTCATAGCCACTTAAAGATATTTTCTCTCTTAACTTACCATCGCTTATTAATATCTCAAGCTTTTCTATTATTTGTTGACTTGATTGAGTATCTATCAAATAACCATCTTTACTATCTGTAATTATCTCAGGCCAAGCTCCTGCTTTTGTCGCTATAACTGCACATTTTGATGCCATTGCCTCTAATGCTGGTAACCCAAAACCTTCCTTATGACTAGCACAAACAACTATATCCATCGCTCTATACCAATTAGGGATTTCACTAGAATCACTTATAAAGCCGGTAAAAGTTATCCTATCCTCTAAGCCAGAATCCTTTACTTTTTCTTCCAAAGCTTCTTTAAAGTTCTGATCTTTAGGTGTTGCTTCACCAACAATTACAGCACTCCAGTTTGGATATTTTTTTAAGACTTGTGTCACAGCATTAATAAATTCTTCTGAACCTTTTGATTTTCTGATTCGACCAAATATACCAATACTATGCTCTCCTACTAGCTTTTTTTCTTCTTTAGCTTTATTCTTATCTTTTGCTGGATAGAAAACTTCAGTATTAACACCATGTGGAACAATATAGGGAGTTTTTTCAAGATATGATGCAGATATCTCAGATGGGCAAATAACTGCGCTCATTCTATTTATATAAAATCTTGTAAGTTTCTTATGATGACGTTGTGCTACAGAAGTAAAAACCAATATTATTTTATAACGAAAAATATATTTAAGTATTATTCCAACTAGCATGTCAATATTTCTACGTGCATGCCAAATACGCCACTTATCACGCCAACACTTAAATAAAAAATCTCTAAACCTAATTGTTTTTATATCTTTAGCTTTAATATTAAAGCCCATTGCAACGATATTAACTAGCTTATTTTGCTCCGGCATGACAGCTAACATACTAGCATTAATACCAGAGAATCTACGTCCTAATGAAAGCGCTATGACATCTATTTCTTTATAATTTATCTTCATTATATAATTTTTGGTTAGTATCAAATTTCATTGAATATACTATAGAACATACAAACACTAATATCATTGCTGGCCTAGTTGAGCCAAAGAAATATGCATCAGTAAATGATGATAATATAAATGTTCCAAAGATAATAAACATTATATACTTAACATTTATGTTTATTTTTTCATCTATATAATTACTTCTAGGATAAAACCTAAATAACATTATCCAGAAAATTATTATACCTATTCCACCTAAAATTCCATAATGTCCTAAAGAATTTAATAAATCATCATGAAAATGAAAATATGTTTTAACAAAAGGTTTTATTTCACCTTCTTTTATCATTTTATCTTCTAATTTTGTTATATCTGCATAACTTAAACCTACAATAGGACTTTGGATAAATGATTTAACCCCTACTTTATATAACTGTAACCTAATACCTGTTGAAGTATCAGCTTTACTATCATATTGCTGCTCTATATTAACTACTTGATTAAATCTATCTATCTCAAATTTATGTTGTGCATATTTATTAATAATAAAATATCCTGACAAAAATATAATAGCTAGAAAAAACAAAACTATAAAACATTTTTTAATATTTAATCTTAATATGATTAGGATCAAAAGCATTATAAAAAAAGCAATTATAGGGCCTTTACTCGCTACAGCTAACAAACTTACTAAAGAGACTATAAATAGTATAAATAATAATAAGCATTGCATATATTTTTTAATATTTAAAAAACTAATAAACAAATACACACAAATTACACAATATATAGCTAATAGCAATCCTGAATGTATCGTATTATATGGTGTTATATAGTAGAACCTACAGCTTTGATTAAGAAATAAATAGATTATTACTCTTACTGTTAATATTAAGCCTGCTAAAATAAATGCATAATATAAATAATTTAATTTAACTTTATACAACTCTCTTAAACAAACTGTTGTAAGTGGTAATATTAATAAAATTGCCCATATTTCAAATAAAAGTGACTTATCATCCCCATGAACAATATTCATTATATACAAAAACACTGGATATATTAAAAAGAGAATAACTCGCTTATAATCTTTAAATACAATATCAATAACTTGTTTATAATTAAATAAAGCCAAAACAATAGTATTAACTAATATCCCAACCGTAAAAATCCCTAATACATTTATTTTTGTAAAAATAAATACTACACCTAGTATTATTAGAATATTATTTACATAATTATAAAATTTCGCAAACTTTAAACTATTATCTAAAATCACTTATATACCTAACATCTTCATTATTTTTGTGAAAACAAGCACATACCCTTTATAAAACCCAGATTTTATAAATTTTGATTTAAATGTATTTTTATTATCAGGATACTCATAGTCATACCACTTTTGCAAATAGAAACAGTTGTAAGGATTTATAATATACCTAATAAACTCAACTTTTCTCCATGGCTTTTTACGCCCACTATAATGCATGACGATTGGATCAAACATAAACTTTGTATGTCCAATATGCCTTGTTGATGAAACAAAATAATTATATTTATCTTCTAGAACTTCAAAACCAAAGCCATAAGTTTCTAGAGTTATAGCTATTGTACCAAGCTCTGAAAAAACTGATTTGTTAGTCTTGTCTGGAGACTTTGTTATTATGCGTTTATAAACGTCACAAAACTTATTCCAAAATTCTTTTTCATAATACTCTTTTAGATTAATAAATACGCAGCCAAAAGAGATCGCAGGTTTACTCATAGTTTCTTCTGTTAAGTTAAATTCTTGCTTATAAAAATCTCTATAGTTCAAGATAACATGATCAAATTTCTGGAAGCCTCTTGTAGCTTTAAATATTGATTTTGGTGTATTTTTCTCAACATCTAGATTACCTTGGATAAGAACGTCATAGTCAAGCTTAATTGCTACTTCATACCCAAGATGGTATAACTTATCAGGAATTGCAAAGTTTAGGAAAACTTCTTTAGGCCATGCTTTAAATCCAGAGAAAAGATTATCATCTTCAAGATCTAATAATTTTACCCCTATTGATTTTAACTTTGAAACATCTTCATTAGTATAAGAACCACTAGGTAAGCATATAAATGCATCAATACTTTTATTATAGTCAAATAATGACTTAAAAACATAGAATGACGCATCTATTATATTCTTATCTCCCGCTATAAAAGCCGCTACTTTTTCCATACTGCTGCAAAACTCCTCACACCTACAATTAAAGCATTAATCACTATATACTAACTCAAAGCATTTCAAAATTTACTTTTTACTTAAAAACCCATAATTATTATATCTTTATAGATAAAGAAGTACAATTATTAAAAAGGTTTCATAAAAATGTTATAGTGATTAAAATAAAGACATCTTTACTATCCTAAAAATGAAAAAATTATGGTATTACACAAAAAATTTCAGTAACAATTTTCTTTTCAAAAAAATTTATGAATATCAATTGAGCTTGAAGCTTAAGCAAGTAACACAATATGATATAAACTATATTAATCAAAGAGTTAACTATTACAATAAACTCAAGAAATCATTTACTTTAGAAAATCCATTAACATGGAAAACCTATAAGCGTAATACACCTATAGTTATCAATGGTAAAGTAGACCGACAAAAACAATTATCTGCTTATTACTTTGATTTTAAAGAATCTCTTATCTACTTTGATAAAAGCTATTCTTTTGAAACTATATTTACAGATCTGATTGAAGTACCAAAATCACCATCATTCGTAAAAAGTCGTCCAATTGATGGGGATAATAAAAATGCAGTATTATTAAAGCTTGATAAGCTTAGACATTTTCGTTTTGTTGATGATAATTTAGCTTTTAAAGATAAGAAAAGCGCTATAGTATTTCGTGGTCAATGTCATGTACCTCACCGTCAAGAGTTCATAGAAAAATTTTACAACCTATCAAACTCAGACTTTGGTGATACTATGAAATCAAGTCAAGGTAAGCCTTACTATAAGGATTATTTATCTATACCTGAACAACTAAAATATAAATACATACTAAGTATTGAAGGTGTAGATGTTGCCACTAATTTAAAGTGGATAATGAATTCAAACTCACTTTGTTTTATGATAAAGCCAAAATTTGAAACATGGTTTATGGAAGGTACTCTTATCCCAGACCACCACTATGTCCTTCTAAAAGATGATTACTCTGACATTCAAGAAAAGATGGACTATTATGACAAAAATCCAGAAGAAGCTCTAAAAATTATTAAAAATGCAAATAACTACGTTGAACAATTTAAGGACAAAAACAGAGAAAAAGTTATTTCATTACTTGTTCTAAAAAAATATTTTGATTTAAATAAGGCAATACTTAACCTCAGTTCGGAATTAAAAGCATTGTAAATTAAGGGTTTAGTAGTGTTTTTAGGTTAAAATAAGCGAAAAAC